>JAUPVZ010000046.1 GCA_030916795.1 Patescibacteria group bacterium | reverse complement strand
TAGTATTGACCGACACTCCGAACATATCGGCGATTTCGGACAAAGTATCACCACTTTTTACCGTATAAGTACTAATTTGTTCATTTTTAGGAACATAAATAGAGGCGCCCGCCGTACCAGCCGGTCCAATATTGGGCACCAAAGCCGAGTCATCCTCGACCAAGAGCGGGCCACCCCGCCCAGAAAACGGGCTAGGGGAGTGCGACACTTCAAGGAGCGCCATTTTTTGGGAATTTAGGACTGTCGCCGACTGAAATGCCAAGAGATCGGTGTTTTGCTTTTGGCCAAAACCAAAAAAACCAGCATGAGCGGTTTTGTAAACCATAACAACCAGCAATAGAGCTACCCCAACAAAATACAGCTTTTCTTGAAAAGCATTGAAAATAAACGATATTTTACCGAAACGGCCACTTTTTGGCCTCGGTTTTGTAAATTTTCCTAAAATAAGCCTTGTTTTATATGGTAATTTCCGGGTATTCGGCCAGAATATGTTGGAAAATAACGATTTTCCCGGATATTAACCTAGTGTCTCCCAACATCTAAATGGTAACAAACCTGTAAGAAATGACAACTAAAAACGTACTGTATGTGGAAAACTATTTTCCTTGACTTTTTTGTTTTTATATGCTAAGATTTTATGCAGAATTGGCATCCAACAAAGGAGGGGTCCCATGAACGATCAGTATGTTGAGAAAAAATTCAAGGAGTTCTGCTGGGACTTGGTAAAATGTGGCGCGACTTTGATACTTTTCATGGCACTCTGTCTCGCGGGGGACTACATGATAAATGTAACGCCCCACAACCTATCGGCGCAAGTCCAATCGGAGATCGACCTCCAAAAGGAGGTCAATCTGTTTATGATAGGAAAGCCTGTATCTCCAAGAATCTTCCCCTGGTACAATCCCGCGACGAGCGGGATTGACCACACAGCCCTAGAGGTCTTCCTAAAAAAGGGCCTCATTACCCAAGAGGAGTTTGACGCCTTCAAAAAGGGCGTTGTCCTCCAATGGAAGAGGGCCAACAACTAGCACTGCCGACCCTCTCTCAACAACCGCCCGCTCGAAAACCTCGAGCCAGGGCGGTTTTTTATTATTTTTTTTCTCTTCCAACCCCAGCGAGCTTCCTCTTTTTCCGACCATTGCAGAGCGATGGTGAAAATCAAGGAGGTGAATAAACAGACCAAGTGAACTGTTTGACCGAGCACCAATGATTCCTAGTTGGTGCTCGGGAGTTTTCACTTGGTCGTGGTGAACCGACTATGATTTTCCCAGCGCGGAGCACGGTGGGAGGAAAAGGAGGTAGGCGAGCGCCTCTATTGTCTCAAGCGGAAAAGAATCTCTTGTTCCACTTGGGTCAAATCTCGCCCGTGAGTAAGGCGGGACAATTCTTTTAGTTGCTCGGCCAATTCCCGCGACCCACCATCTACCTTTGGCACTTTGATATTAAATGGCTTAGCCGGCTCTCCATTGATAAGAATCTTGGCAAAGGCATTTTGGTTTTCGATTGAGATTAAATCATTTTCGGTAAAAGTTGGTCCAAAATGTTTGATCAAGTGTTCGGCATCGGTCGTACCCACGCGGAAAGCGGCCATCGAGCCAACATTACCAAACACCGATTCGCGTATAGTATCGGTTAGTTGAGCAATATACTGATGGGCTAAAACTAGATTTAATCGATACTTACGTGCTTCGGACAAAATAGTAGAAATAGAATCGGTGGTAAAGTTTTGGAACTCATCAATATATAAATAAAAATCTTTGCGGTCTGATTCAGAAATATCGGTCCGGGACAACGCGGCCAAAAGCAGTCGTCCGGTACAAATCATCCCCAACAGACCGGCGTTAATATCGCCAATCTTACCCTTGGCTAAATTGACCAATAAAATCTTGCCGTCATCCATCACTGTGCGGAAGTTAAAGGCCGACTTGGGTTGACCAATAATCGGGCGCATATAATCGTTGGCGATGAAGTTGCCAAACTTGGAAGTAATATACGGTGTCATATTGGCGAGCCCCTGCTCACCAGTAGTCTTGGACGCCTCCTTTTCCCAAAAATCAATCACACTAGGGTTACTAATACGCGCCAGCTTTTTGTTGCGATAAGCGGGGTCGGTAAAAATCCGTGGTACCTCCATCAGGGTAGCTGGCTCATATTTGGCATCTTCCATTAGAAGAAGCAGAGCGTTTCTCATATACTGCTCGAACATTGGGCCCATCGTTTCTTTATCAAAAAGACGATTAAAGATACTCTGAATCTCGTTGACAATAAAGGTCTTTTCCTCGGGGCGGGCAAAGTTGTACTCCAACATATTAAGTCCCAGAGGGCGGGCGACATCGCCAGGGTTAAAGACAATGACATCTTCTAGACGGTGGGTTGGTACCCGCTCGAGCACCTTTTCCACCAGCTCGCCATGGGGGTCAATAACACACAAACCTTTGCCCGCCTCCATATCTTGGGTAATGGTGTTTAGCATAAAATACGACTTACCAGTACCAGTCTGCCCAATAACATAAAAGTGGCGGCGGCGGTCACCCTCGGCCATTTTGACCAGTTTCTTGTCACCTCTAAAGATATTTTCACCGATCACCGCCCCCTCGGTAGACAGGTTCTGGGGTGGGGCCGACTCGCGGCTCTTGAGCCATTTGATACGAGGGATATTAGTGGTCACCGTGGGAAAGTGGAAGATGCTGGCAATCTCTTCGGTATTCAAAACGATCGTCTCTTTTTTAGAAAATTGGCGAAAAATATATTCATGAATAATCGCCGATATTTTGCGGGGGGAAACCAAACGCAAACTATTGCGCCTAGGCGAAGCAAACTGGCTAAAGGAGCCAGCAATCGACAACAGAATATCGCCGGCTTCATTGTCACTATCGCCAGCGGCAATAATGCGTACATTAACATCAAAAAGCGGTTTGCTGATCTTGGTTTCTAGGGCGTTAACCGTGTCTTCGTCCACCTCTTTTATTTTTGTCGGGTCGGCATCTTTTTTGGGTTTGTCCTCAATAATATTGATAAATTCACGCAAGGTGGAGTCGCTCTTTAAAATATTTTTTAGAGTTTCACCTTTTTTTAATTTAGAAATAATACCAGTAACCCTTTTCTTGAAACCTGCCCCCGCGGGCTTTAAGAGAATCTGCACCGAAGCACCGTCGCCTTGTTCGCGCAGACGAGACAGGGTCGAAACAATTGGGGCAAAAGAATCTACTTCGGATTCACGATAGGTGCGAAGAGGAATAAAGTCGGGAGCGGTAAAGCTGAGATACCCCGCCCGGACGCCATGCTCATGTGAAAAGATAGTATAGTCGTGGACTTCATCTACCTGGGCGCCCGGGAAAAAGCCCTGAATTTGGCGAGAGACAAATTCGGTTTGGCTCCGAGGAACCGCCACATAAAAATAAATATCTGTTCCGGTATTGTGGACAGCCATTTCTAGGACAACTGGTGTTCCAATCGAGGATAGGGAAGAGATAAACTGCTCTGATAGGTTTATATCATGCAAGAATTCTTTTTGATCTTTTTCGGTCCGTTCGGGAATCTTGACCAACAATATCTGCAAGTCTAGATTTTCCAATTTGCGCCCGCGGAAACGATAGAAAATAAAAACGATTAAAACAAGAACCACCGCCAACATAATAATTAAAAATAAATCCATAAATTTAGGAAATCAGGCCTCTATTTTTTAGCTCGGTGTAAAGTTTTTCGACCAGAGTATCGTGAAAAGCATCTTGTTCTAAAGCGGGCAATTTTTTGGACTGCTTGATGGTCCAAGCCACCCCTTTTTTAAACAGTTGGTCAACCAAATATTCCACCTGGGCCTCTACCTCCTCGGGCAAACTATCTAAATAAGATTTGTCACCTTCATCGGGAGGAAGTTGGACCACTCGGGGAGCAGAGCGCAGATCAGTAACCACTTCACCCACCAGCTGCCTGTCGTCGACAATACTTTGCTCTGACTCTAGATTGCGACGCTTTTCGGCAATTCTTTCTTCTAGTTCGGCAATCTCGGCTTCGATGTGTTGAGAAATTTTTTGTTCCATAAATTATTCACATTATACCGCAACCACACACAAAACCGAAAATAGATACGGTGTGATATAGTATGGCGGTGGAATATTTAAATGACTTAAACGACAAACAAAAAGAGGCGGCCACGGCTATAAACGGTCCCGTCTTGATTGTGGCTGGCGCTGGCGCCGGAAAGACCAAAACTATTATTAGCCGAATCGCCCATCTTATTAAAAATGGGGTGGCCCCCGAAAATATTCTAGCGGTCACTTTTACCAACAAGGCCGCCAAAGAGATGACCACCCGTCTAGAGTCTGCCCTAGACAAAGATCGGGGGCTGAGGGGGGACAAATTGCCTTTTGCTAGCACCTTCCACTCGCTGGGGGTATATATATTGCGCCAACATGCCCAAATGGTCGGGTTAAATCGATTTTTTACTATATTAGACCGTGACGAATCTTTGGCGCTCATCAAAACTGCGATGGACCAAGCCGGGGTAGACAGAAAGCAGTATGAACCACGGAAAATCTTGGGGTCGATTTCACGGGAAAAAGGCAAAGGGGTACGGGTGGCGGAGTATCGCTTAAAAGTTGATGGCTATTGGCAAGAAATAGTGGCCAGTGTGTGGGAAAAGTATGACAAATTGGTTAGAGAAGCCAATGCCCTAGACTTTGACGACCTGTTACTGTCGACAGTCTTACTCTTAGCTAGCCACGAAGATATTCGGGCATTTTACCAAGACCGTTTTCGTTATATTCATATTGACGAATATCAAGACACCAACCATGTCCAATATTCTCTAGCCAGACTGCTGGTGGGTGCTGACAAAAATATTTGTGTCGTGGGTGACGTGGACCAGTCTATCTACAGCTGGCGCGGGGCCGACTTTGGCAATATGTTACGTTTTGAAGAAGATTACCCCGAAGCCAAGGTTATATTGCTGGAGCAAAACTACCGTTCCACTAAAACTATTTTGGAAGCTGCCAATGAGGTGATAAAGAAAAACCGCGAACGGGTAGAAAAAAACCTTTTTACGGAAAATGGCGATGGCGAAAAAATAAATCTGACCGCCAATCTGTCCGAAGGGGAAGAGGCGCGCAGTATTGCCCAAACCGCCAAAGACTTGATCGCAAGTCACACCCCAGCCGAAGAAATTGCCATTTTGTATCGGGCCAACTTCCAATCGCGTATTTTGGAGGAGGCCTTTCTCAAAGCCAATGTGCCGTACCAGGTGCTAGGGGTACGCTTTTTCGAACGCAAAGAAGTCAAAGATATCTTGACCTATTTCCGCGCTGCCCTAAACCCAAACGATTTTGAAGCCATGAATCGGATTATCAATGTTCCTAAAAGGGGAATAGGTAAAGCTACCCTCGCCAAAGTGTCCGCTGGCCAAGAAGAAAATCTACCCCAAAAAATGATTGAAAAGTTGTCCAGTTTTCGAGCGCTACTGGCCACCCTGCGTCACAAAATAGAAAGAGAAACTGTGAGTGAAAATATTAAATATATTTTATCAGCCTCAGGTCTAGAAAAAGAGTTAATCTCCGAGAGGGAAGAGGGGCTAGAGCGCCTCGAAAACGTTAGAGAATTGGTCACTTTGGCCAAAAAATATGACCATCTCCCTGGCGAAGAAGCCATCTTGGCACTTTTGACCGAAGCGGCCCTCGTTTCGGACCAAGACACCCTACGAGAAGAAAAAAATGGTGTCCGACTTATGACAGTGCATGCCTCAAAGGGTTTAGAGTTTGATGTCGTTTTTATTGCGGGACTAGAACAAGGGCTGTTCCCCCACAAGGGTTTTGGCGAGAGCGACCGCGATGAAGAAGAGGAACGCCGACTGTTTTATGTTGCTATCACCAGAGCGAGAAAAAAAGTTTGGCTGTCTTATGCCCAACTCCGTACTATTTTTGGTTCACAACAAGTAAACACGCCTTCTGAATTTATTTTGGATATTCCCGATCAACTAATCGAGGGGGCCGACCCCGCTGCCCCCCAATATGAATTTTTGCTAGACTTTTAATATATGGACCATATTTTTGCAAAAAAGTCGCTGGGGCAAAACTGGCTAGTGTCACAATCAGCACTAGGTAAAATTGTCGAAGCGGCCGATATAAAACCGGGCGAAAAAATATTAGAGATTGGACCCGGCAAGGGGACTCTGACAGAATATCTCCTAAATAGTGGCGCCAATGTCATAGCTATCGAAAAAGATCACCGCCTAACACTGCCACTGCAAGAAAAATTTGAAAAAGAAATCGAGAGTGGCCAACTAACCCTTTTGGAGGCCGATGCCCTACAATTGCCGGCCGATTTATTGTCAGACCTTGGCAACTATAAACTGGTGGCCAACATCCCTTACTATATTACCGGCGAAATCATCCGTAACTTTTTGGAATCAGATCACCAACCCCAAAAAGCGGTACTAATGGTGCAAAAAGAAGTCGCTAAAAGGATTGTCGGTCTAACAAACCCAAAATCATCTAGTGACAACCGAATAAAAGAAAGTATTTTGTCTATAAGTGTAAAAGTCTATGGCCGACCAAGTATTGCTGGCATTGTGCCAAAGGGGGCCTTTCGCCCTATACCCAATGTCGATTCGGCAATCTTGGTTATCTCTGATATAAATAAAAATTTCTTCAATAATATAAACGAAAAAGACTTTTTCAAAGTGGTAAAGCAGGGATTTTCCCAAAAAAGGAAACTTTTGAAATCAAACCTGGGAGTAGAGAAAGATATTTTGGCCGATTGCGGTCTAGATGAGAAAATCCGCGCTGAAGAGCTAACGGTTTTTGACTGGCAAGAGTTGGTGGAAAAGATTAAATAAGAAATTAACCCAAAACCCCCGCTGCCGTAGGCAGCGGGGGTTTTGGGTTTTATTACGCTCCACAATCATAATCTTTGGCTTTTTGCACATCATTAACCCGCCTTTCAGCCACTCCGGTCCCGCCATCCCTCATCATTTCGGCATTACGGCTAGCTCGATCTCCAACCTGACCCGCATATTCCGAATCCATAATCTCGTCGCCAGCAATATCCCACTGCTCATTGTCAATAGCGGTCCACATTTTATCAAAATCATCGAGACCCTCGCCGTTACCAGAGCCCATATTGAAGGCCATATCGATAAGCACTATCTGCCGCCCTTCAGATAATGACTCAAACTGAACCCCTCTTGGTGCTGCTGTATTTTTAGCTAAACGTTCGTACTTTGGAAAATCTTGTTCAAACAAGTCGCCCACCTCTTCATTGGTCAAAGTACGATTATAACTATCACCAGGGTCAAGTTTATGCCCCACCCCAACAGTAGGGAAGCCCCGCGAATCTGTATAAGGTTCATTTTTCCACCCCTCGTTGGCAATAATATATTGTTTAGCCAAACATTTATTAAGATTTTGAGGCATACGTGTACCATCAAATATCACATGCCAATGTTGAGGATAATTTCTTATTCTTTCATCAATAAATCGGGTTCGGCCGACATCAAGATTTAGATAATAAACCGGTCCGGTCGAACCAGAGCGATCCACCGATTCGGCATTGGCGGCAATATATTTATCAACACAACCATTTAGAGTTTCACCGCTTCTGTCGATACGTAGGTCAACTACTGGTTTGCACTGAGCATGGGTTTTGTGGCCCGGTTCGGTACCACCAGTAATCATTACCGGACACTGACTCTTTCTTTTTAGCTCAATTAGACCATCAATAGCAATCTGGGGCAGACACCGTACATCGGTACAAGAATAAATTGCTTTACCCTCGCTATTGGTGCCAGTTTTTGTTGATTCACAAGGGTTATTTTCATTTTCCCTAGGGCAAGGGCTTTTGTTTATTTCTATTCCACCCGCCGCCAATTCTGACCTGGTCTCCTCCTCACTTTTTCCATCGGAACAGTTGCAAGAGCAGGGCTCTAAAGTTTCTGAATTGTCTTCATCTGATTCACAACCATCATCGTCGGGATAGTCGGTCTTACCGTCGCCATCGTTATCACGCCCATCGGAACATTGGGGGTCACCCTCACTACTATCATTGGGTGAGTCACACCCCGGGTCACCTGGATAGTCGGTCTTACCGTCGCCATCGTTGTCACGCCCATCGGAACATTGGGGCTTCTCTTCTTCAGGCGGCGGGGTGCTGTCTAGCTGACCACCCGAGGTACCCACCATAAATATCCGAGGGAAGACCACCTTCCCCGACACAAATTTGGGTACGCATCCATGAGAAGTAATATGTAAACACTGAGCTGCCCCTTCCCAAGTCCCCAAGACTTGTTCGCCAACTCGCATTTTCATAAATTCATATAAAATACTCCCAAAATCAAAAGACAGGTCACGAGGCAAGCCACTTTTAGGGGTCTGGAGAGTGATAATCCAGTTGCCAGAACAGTTACAAAAAGTTTTGTTTATTATCAAACCCCCAAATGGGTTGTTGACCGCCGCTGCCGATACGGGGGTTAGTAGATTGCCTAAAAAAAATACTATAAAAAATAGTCGGCCAATGTGAAAAAACTTCATATAAAGATTAGTTTAGCAAATTATCGATATTTCCTCTATTTTACAACCCATTTTATCCACGTTTATCGCTCAAAACAAATGCAAAACTATGTTTGGCATACTATAATATAACCAATAAACGTGAAGAAAAAATCGGGCAATAAAAAACTAATTGTCGGGGTGGTTGCGATACTGGTTTTAGCCAGTGTTTTCCTGTGGTGGCTGGGAAACAAAGTTGAGCAAATTGCCGAGGAATCAACCCCCGACACGGCAACCACTACCGAAGTGGTAGCCCCAAATAGTCTCTGGTCGAGACTATTTGGCGGGGACAATAAAACATCTGCCGAAAAAGACACCGAATTGTCTGACCTAAAAAAGAACAAGGAAACCAAGGCCCTAGTGCCCCCAGTTGTCACAATAAAAAGCTTCCAAACCACCAACAACGAGACCACCAGCTCGATCGAGGTGTACGGCCGACAATTGGCTACTGTCCTAAAACCTCTTGGCACACCTAGACCAAATGAAGCCGAGCTACTACTAGAACTTTTGGAAACCAAAGACAAAGAGACCGCCAGCAAAATATATCAAGCCGGCAAAGTCCATTTGAGTATATATAACAACCTCAAAGCGATGACTGTGCCCCAAAGTGCGGCCCCGCTACACCTAAAGGTGATGAAAAATATCTCTAAAACGATGGTGTCTTTGGGCAATATGGGCCAAGCCCTGGACGACGCCACCATAGCCGTGTCTAGCGGTTTGACCTATCAGGCCGAGGCACTTGCCTTGTTCAATTCTATCGCCGAGATAAACAACTATTTTGTCGCCAAAGGGATTACCTTTACCCCTGACGACCGGATTGTGATTTATATAAATGTTGACGACCAAATATGACCAATTACCGCCAGCGCGACATTATAATATTTTCTCTCATCGCCCTATTTTTTGCTATGGCTATGTTCAATAGCCAAGCATCTGCCCAGACCGAAGAAAGTGACCCCACACCTTTTGACGATTTATTAGAGCAACTAGAAACCAACCAAACACCCACCCCTCCCAACCCGGGCACCGGCGGCGATTACGAGTCGGACACCACCAATACCTGGAACGAAGAAATAGCCGACGACGGCACTGGCTCTACCACTGAAGAAGACGCCACTGCGGCGGCCGATGAAGCCAACAAAAAAGCACGAGAGGCTCTTGTAGCCGAAAGAGAAGAAGATAACACCCCAGACAGAAATGATCTTGGTGATTGTGCGCCAGAATTTGATGTCAAAAACAAAAACAGTGGAGGGCGATTTGTCCCAGTCAAAGAGATAGACGGTATGTTGATGCAGTTTGCCCGTGACACCAATCAACAAACTGGTGAAATAAAAATGTTTAGCCAACAAATGTGTATGCATCTGCGCGCCCTAAAGCGGGTGGCTTACAAATTTGAGGTGGCCGAGTTTTTAGAAAAACCCCAATTGCGCACAGTGGCCGGGCAAGCGGTAAATGAATATAAAAAGCAGTTGTTTAATTTTGTAAATACTGGTCGAAAAAGTGATTTTAATCCAAATTCACCTCAATTTGTAGATGATCTAACCTCTCACCAGGCTGAGGGCGTAGCTGAAGCTACGGTACGAGTATTAGATGCAGTAAGTAAGACCAATTCTCCTTTCAAGACTCAGATTAGTGATGCTCTAGGTAAGCGACTTTCATACAATCTTAATGATGATCTAGAATGTCCAGTGACCGCTGAAGAAATCCGAAAAGCAAATGATTCAAACTCAGATATGCCCAACAGTAGAAAGTTGGATGTTTTATTATATGTTCAGACACAACCTGGATGTACTGTCCGAGGTGCTTACAAATTAACAACAGAAAGATTAACTAATGAAATAGAGAAGGAACAATCAAACCGTGCATTTGAATATGAGGCTTCCGGTGGGTACAAATCCGTACGAGAGTGTGTTGAAAAAAATAGCGCGGGCCTTTGTTTAAAATGGAAAAATACTGTGCCTGTTTCAGCTTTACGTGACGTTGTTAATGGGGCCTTAAATTCTAACCTCCAACGTTATTTGAACCCCCAACCAGGAGATATAGACACCGAAAATGCTAACGGTCCACAACTACCCGAATTCCTTAATCTTACCCCTTCATACAGTGGCAATATTGCTATGCCTACCGGCAATGAGGGGGATTTGAATAGTGGTCTAAAACCATCTACTGGCGGGGGAGATGGCGAAGGGGGTGGCACAGGCGGGGGCAATGATGGCGGGGGAGCCGGGCAAATCGGTGACAATTTTAATATTGTCGACTTTCTAGAACAATATTTAGGCTTTAGTTTGCCTGGCGACCCCGCTATACCTAACGAAGAAACCCTGCGCAATCTAAACATCCCCCCACTTATCTTTACCTATTACCGCACCCCAACCGAAGCCGAGCTAAATGCCGACCAATTTGCCACCAACCATATTCGCCTCGCTTGGATGTCGCTAAACGCCAAAGAATGTAAGGTGGGCAACAACTGGCTAGCCGGCACCTTTGAGGGCGACAGTGTCGAAACGGTCTACCAAGCCGGAGAAAATATAGATGTGGCTAATACGGATATTTTAGAAACACCTTTGACCTTTTATACCTATCTGACCCGTGAGAGGGAAGTGGTGACCGACAATAATATTCTACTACCAGACGAAACTGCCACTGATATAGACAATTTTGTCCTACCAACCCAGGTACACAAACAGCTTTACCAAACCACTGTTGTCGATATTAATGTTTTTGATGTCAAAACCAATGATATATTTACTCTTCATATAAAAACACCAAGTGGGTTTGAGGATGTATACTTACAAATTTATGGCGAGCCAACCAGAGCCAATGTGATAAGCCAGTTCCAAACTGCTATTGTGGGGGCAGGGAGTGATGAATTAGATAATTTCAAATTCACTTATGACCCTTCGGCTGGTAAGATCTATATAGTGACCGAGCCAAAATATGTGATTGTTTGTGAAAATGATAAGGGTGTTTCGACCAGAACAATAAATGTAGAAAGAAGATAAAATGACCTATTTAAAAAATAAAAAAATAATTACTTGTTTTATTTTAGTATTGATTCTTTTTGGTTCATTTTCTCCGACCATATTACAAGCCCAAGATATTCCTGAAATAACTCCGGGTTCACTTGATGGATTAACACCAGAACAAGTACAAGAACTAGTTGAACAAAATCGCCAAATTGCTGACGAAACATTCAAAAAAAACCAAGAACTAATGGACGCCGCTGAAGCAGAAGGGGGGTGCCCACATTGGTATAGCTTTGGTTGCAAAATACAATTTGGATTTAAAAAAACAATCGAGTGGTTATTTTATGATCTTTTAGGTTATGTGTTTGGTTTACTAGTGTGGCTCGCTGGTAGATCTGTAGATCTTTCAATTTATATATCTGTAACCAATTTCCACGATTTTATTAATATGCAGGGTGTAGAAAAAGCGTGGAAAACATTACGCGACACAGCTAATATAGGTTTTATTTTTATTCTTCTTTATATTGGTATCGGAACTGTTTTAAGACTTGATGGGGTCGATTATAAAAAAATGATTCCTAAAGTTATCCTAATAGCTATACTTATCAACTTTAGTGGTTTCGCCACCAAAACAGCAATCGATATATCAAACGTCTTTGCTTATGAGCTATACAGCCAAATTGCGCCAAGTAATTCTACAAATAAACTATTAACATATGGTTTTGGTGGGCGATTTGTCGGTGCAATGAAGATGTCCTCGTATGCTGTGGAATATGACCCAAATAAAGCTGACAGTGAGCCTAATAACCCTAGCCAAAAACCAGGAGGAAGCCTAGGAATAATGGCTACTATCGTGGCCGCCATAGGTAATAATATCCGTCTTTTAATAACAAGTTGGGTTTTATTTGCTGTCGCAATATTAATGTTTATTAGAGCAATTGTTTTAGTAATGTTGTATGTTTTATCTCCACTGGCTTTCTTTTCCTATGCTGTACCTAAACATGACCAATTAAAAAAATGGTGGGAAAAACTATCTAAACAATTAATATTTGCCCCCGCTCTTCTTTTAATGCTCGGATTAGTCCTTGTTATGAGCGAAGGTTCCTCTGTGGAAACCCTAGCCACAAGTGCCATAAACGCCACAAAAAATACAGCCACTGGAGCAGTAAATAGTCCAACCGCTTTGGGAGTTTTTTTACTTTTCGCTATTGTTAATGGTCTAACTATAGCCGCCTTGGTTGTAGCAAATCATTTTGGTGCCGTTGGCTCTAAAATGGCATCAAATTTAGGAGCAAAAGCAAATGCTAATTTACTTCGAGCTGGGGGGAGGAGTGTAAAATTTGCAAGCAAAAAAACCGGCTTAACAGATTTTGCTAAAAATAATGCTCGTCGTCTAGACTCAACCCTAGCGGGGGTAAATATAAGAGGTGTAAATGTTGGAGCAGCTTATACTGCAAGCAAAGATGCAACAAAAAAGGTTTGGAAGAGGCCAGAACTTAAGCCATTTACAGATGCATTGACCCACCCACTAGACACCATGAATGAAAAGGTAGCTCAATCTATGGAAATGGCTGGCTTTGGTGGCTTCGGTGGACCGCTGGGCAACACGAGAGGGGAAAGAGCTAAAGCCAAAAAAGAGGAAGAGGAAAGAAAAAAAGAGGAGGAAGCACAAGAAATTAAAAAAATTGATACCCAATTGCAAGACGCTGCTGCTAGAGGCGATGTCACAACCATACAATCAATTATAGGTGGATTGGACGAAAAACAGGTAGGCAAACTTGATAGTAAGACAATAGCGTTGCCATTAGTCTCAATTGAGATCAGTCCTCGACAATGGATAGAAATAGTTAAAAATACTAAATTTAATAACACAGAAATATCTTCTATAACCCACGAGGTTTCCACAGCAGCAACATTACCATTTGCTAGTACAGCAAATGGAGGAAATCCAACTAATGCCTACACATCATGGAACTATATGCAAGGAAATAATGTTAAATATTTCTTTAATCTCCCATAAATAATATGTCTACAAAAAAATATTCTTCTCAAGAATTACAAAGCAAGCTCCATGTTTTACCAGAACCCCTACAAGATGCCATTTTGTCTATCGACACATCTGAAGTAATAAAAGTTATTGGCCAAAAGCATAAACTACATATAGACCAAGTCGGCAAACTAGGGGAGGAGGTCTTATACGCCATGTTAGGATTGACCAAGCCTATTAGTTTTATCGACGAATTAGAAAAAGGGTTAAATGTGTCAACAGAAGTGGCTGAACAAATAACCGCCGACTTGAACGCTAAAATATTTATTCCTGTTGTTGAGTCACTTAAAAATCGAGATGGAGAGGATGTTGATTATTTAGACCAAGTTATTCAAGAAACTCCAGCTACCACTGCGACACCTAAAAATAATGATATTCCAACAGATATAGCAAAAAATACTAATAATCCCGACTTTTTTGAAAAGAAAATGAGTCACTTGTTCACCAGCACCGCCGACTTGCGAGCAGAAAGAGCAGAAGTAGAGGATTACACCCCGCCCACCACCAACACGCAAGAAGACAAAACCCCCTTGACCGCCAGTATCCCCCTAGAGAAAAAACGCCCCGAGGGGCTGGACCCGTATCGGGAGATGCCTCTATAAAAACTCCCCCGTCGCCTAGGCGACGGGGGAGTTTTTATTTATCAATCTAATTAAATACTGCTCTATAAAAAGAAAATATAGTATAATTACTACAATGAATCCTGTTAGAGGTCACGGACACTAAATTTACTTTCACCATGAAAAACCAAATTATTATCAAACTAAGTCTGGGTACGGGCAGGGACAAATAGTCCGTGTCCTACCTCTAACAGGATGAACTTTCAAGTACCTCAATTTATTGAAGTTGAAGACAAGATATTCGGACCACTGACCTTTCGCCAATTCTTATATCTAGCTGGTGGGATAGGTCTCGGCTTTATCTTCTACGCTTTTTTGCCTTCACTTTTTATATCAGCTATCCCCATCGTACTGTCGGTTGGGCTGGGGGCGATGCTCGCTTTTGTCAAAATAAACAACCGGCCATTTGTTTATACTTTTGAGTCGGCAATAAAATATTATGCCCGCTCCAAGCTGTATATCTGGAGCAAAAAACCCAATATCAAACCAACCGAAACCCTAAATACCGCCAAAGAGCTAAACCTGCCCAAACTTTCCAATAGTAAATTATCAGATTTGTCTTGGAATTTAGATGTAAATGATAAAATAAACTAATATGCCGATATCAAGCAACTCAACCCAAGACTTTATCCCTATCGACGCCATCCGCGATGGTGTAGTTATTCTAAAAGACGGCTCAATGCGCGCAGTGCTCATTGCCTCTTCTTTAAACTTTGCCCTAAAGTCAACAGATGAACGCACCGCTATTTTGTTGCAGTATCAAAACTTTCTCAATTCACTAGACTTTCATATTCAAATCTTTATGGAGTCGAAAAAACTCGATATTAGGCCGTATGTCGCCGCTATCGAGGAGAGGGGCAAGGAGCAGGCCAATGAGCTGATCAAGGTCCAAACCCGAGAATATATTGATTTTATCAAAAATTTTACCGAGGTTACCAATATTATGACCAAGTCGTTTTTTGTGGTTGTGCCATACTCGGCCCCTATCTTGCAAAATAATAGTCTCGTCTCAAAAATTCCATTCTTAAACAAAAAACAGACTCAGACCAAAACCCAGATGAAGGATGACTCGTTCCGCGAGTACAAAATCCAACTAGAACAAAGGGTGGGGGTAGTACGCGATGGGCTAAACCGTATTGGTATCCGCACCACCGAGCTTGGCACCGAAGAGCTGGTCGAACTATACTTTAAAATATTCAACCCAGGGGAAACATCGTCTCCTAATATCAAAAACCTCTAATATGTCCCTATTTTCCAAGAAAAAGCCGCCCGCTTCACTTTCTCCCATCCTCCCAGACCAAATATATGAGATGGGCAAATTGGAGCTCCGAGATATTAAAGCGCCATCGGCCCTCCGCGTCTCACCTAAAAATATCAATCTGGGCGAAAAGGTGGCCCGCACCTTGTTTGTTATATCTTACCCACGATACCTAAATGAGGATTGGTTTTCACCAATTATCAACCTAGATAAAGTATTTGATGTTTCCATCTTTATTCACCCGATAGACTCGGCGGTTGTTTTGCGTCAATTACAAAAAAAGGTAGCCGAGGTCCAAAGCCAGATAGACAGCAAGGCCGAAAAGGGGTTTGTGCGCGACCCAATGCTCGATATTGCCTACGAGGATATCGAAACCTTGCGTGACCAGCTCCAGCAAGCCCGCGAAAAAGTGTTTGATGTCGGGGTATATATAACCATTTTTGGCGAAAATGAAGAGGAACTAAACCGAACCGAGTCAGAAATCAAATCTATTCTAGATTCAAAATTGGTCTACTTGAAACCTGCCCTTTTCCAACAAGACGATGGCTTCCGTACTATGATCCCCGCCGGCGAGGATATTTTGAAAGTTAATCAGATGCTAAACTCCTCTCCTTTATCATCTTTGTTTCCCTTTATCTCTTTTGACCTCACCTCCAACAAAGGTATTTTGTACGGGGTCAACCGCCACAACTCATCCTTAGTCCTTTTTGATCGTTTTTCGCTCGAGAACTACAACTCGGTGGTTTTTGCCAAATCTGGTTCTGGTAAATCTTATGCTACCAAGCTAGAGATTCTTCGCAGTTTGATGTTTGGCACCGATGTGATTGTGATTGACCCAGAACGTGAATATGAATTCTTGGCGGACGCTGTCGGTGGTCGCTATTTTAATATTTCCCTTACCTCTGAACACCATATCAACCCCTTTGACCTACCTTTCCCCAGAGAAGACGAGTCTCCCGCCGATGTTTTGCGGTCCAATATTATAAATATAGTGGGCCTAATGCGTATTATGCTTGGTGGGCTGTCACCAGAAGAAGATTCGATTATCGACAACGCTATTACTGAAACTTATGCCCTAAAAGATATCACCCCCTCGACCGATTTTACCAACAAACCAGCCCCGCTTTTGTCAGACCTCGAGCTGGTCTTGGCGGGGATGGAGGGGGGAGAGTCTCTGGCACAGCGCCTAGCCAAATACACCCAAGGCACTTGGTCTGGTTTTCTCAACAAACCAACCAATGTCGATATCAATAAACAATTTGTGGTCTTTTCGGTCCGCGATATGGAAG
>JAUPVZ010000045.1 GCA_030916795.1 Patescibacteria group bacterium | reverse complement strand
GCCTTAGGACTAAGATCTCTAATGCGACACGCTTCATAATAATCATCTTTAATTACAGTAGGAACATAATCAGGTAATACCTTTGCGAAAGATTCTGGAAGTAATTGCCATTCTTGAATATCTGCTCCCTCTTCATAACCGCCCTGCCCCATTGTGGCTTTAGTAAGGCGCACCTTTAATAAAAGCTTATTGCACTCCCTGTTGACACAACGAACTGTAAAAAATCCAAGACCAATCTGTCCTTTATCAGTTTGATTCATATACACATATTTCCAATGGTCATAAGTGTCGCTACCTACAATAGTTGAATGGTGACCACAATATGGGCAAGTGTAATTCATATGTTTATTATTTATTTGAGGTTCTTCGGACTCCGGAACTATCTCAGACTGGCTGCCGGACTTGTGAAAATCGCCCAAGACTCTCGACTCGTCGCCACTCGTCTCGGTCCCAGGGCCCGTCCTCGCCGGTTTTGCGAGCTCTCAAAACATGGCTCCGGGCTTCGATTCCAAGCCGCAAGTGAAGCAGTTCACTTGCTTCCGGCAGCAAAGCTATCGCTTCGCTCCAGCTTTGCTGCCGGACTTGGAATCGAACCAAGATACTGAGCTTCAAAGGCTCATGTCCTACCTTTAGACGATCCGGCAATACTTCGCTATTTTGCAATATTTTTGGTCATTGTGCAATGCACTAGAATTATTTCCAAAAAGTTTTACAATACTAATTAGAGCTCTAATACTTGGGCAAAGTAGAGGAGGTGAACCGTGGGCAAAGTCAAAAAGTTTGTGATAGATGCAGCGGCGCGCATGCGGGCCCAGCTGGAAGAGATGATGGGGGATGTTAACCGGTGGTTTACCGGTCTCGCGGTGGGGCATGACCCCAACCCGCACGAGATGGCGCTCCACTACATAAATAGTGGTGGGGCCGAAGATTTTGCCAGGCGCCACGAAAACGACTTTCTGGTGGAAGTCGAAGAGGAGGAATGAATTTGTGTTACCTGAGCGCCGCTCCCGGCGGCGCTCAGGTTTCTTTTTTTGTATTTTTCTGTTTTAATCTTGGTCAGACCACAGCGCTACGCGCGGAAAGGAGCGGGCTATGTTCTGGTTCTTATTTGGGCATTTTGTTTCGGATGAATATGTGTGCGATCAGGCTTTGGAGGGGCCAACTGTCTTTTCGACTCTTCTCTGGAGGGCCAAAGGCAAGAAAATGTTTTTGACCATGGGTCATATTGCTATGGCCCACGATTGGATCCGCTGGGAGAAGCGGGCCAGTGACCGTGGCTTCCGGACGGTGTCGGCCGGGGGTTACCTCGACCACTACTATGACCGTGGCCACAAGTTGGTGAGGCGGGATAAGGGCGAAGAACCCCACTTTCATGCTTTGGATTTTTACAACGAGCATCGCTTGTGGGACCCCGACCCCCACTTGAATCCAGATCCTGTAGCAGCGACCGACCCGACTAACGGGGTGTGTGTCAAAACTTTCTGATGGTGACGGCTACCGGCCGGCTACAACAGTAGCCGGCTTTAATTTTCTAAAATATATTACAGATAGACATATTTTCTCTAATGCGATAGTTATATAGACAGAAAAAAAGCCCACAGGGCAGAAAGGAGCTTGTATGCCAATTACTGTTGAACGTGGTGGTCACACCCACCCAGTCCCTGAGGGGATTGAAAAATTGCTAGAGGAGCTACTGTTGGGCTCTGGGTATAACCTTGACCTAGAATGGCTGCTCTATATGGGGCCGGCCGTAAAGGGTCGCCCAGAGATGCCTAGAATCAAGGTGGTACGGTTGACCCACCACCGTAGCATCGAGATCCGACTCAGACCAGGAGACAATACAACCGCGCGGGTTTGTTACCTTCGTCCGCCGAAAAACTCGGGCATAACCCTTGATGAGTTGTTTATGGTGCTGAAAGGGGAACAGGACCGGCCCGAGGTAAATCTGACCCAGATATTTCCCATGCCACAAGGGCACGGAAATGGAGCAGAGGGTGGACATTTGCCTCACTCGACCGACTTGGCTGAGTTTCTGTCTGACGAGGAATGGTTGAAGGGTTTCTTGAAGGCCCTTTGGCCACTTGGTCATTTGGAACAGAAGATGGAAGTCGATCAAGTGAACCAGACTATTCTATTCGCGACCGAACTCAGTCTGGACGAACGGCAATTGCGGCAAGCCATAAAAAAGCTTATTAATGGAGGGTATTTAGAAAGGGTACCCAAGTCTCACGGGCAGTTTGTGCGCCTTGGGCCACAAGGCAAAAAGCTTTTGGTGCCGCCGGCCAGAAAGCCAGCCAAAGAAAAGGCACTCCCGTTGCCGGCAGAGCCAGGCCCAGTAGCCACAGAACCCAAGTCCGAGCCAGTGGAGGTTGCCTCGGTGGCCACGACTTTGGCTAGTGTCGAAATGGCTATCTCGCAGGAAATAGCTGGGCTTCAGCAAAAGCTGGTAGCGCTCGAGGAGCGGGCCCGTCTCATAGAGGAAGAGGCGAGGCCTATCCGTGAGCGACATGCCAAGCTCACAGAGGCGCTACACCTGCTATCCTAGTAAGCGTTGGTTATAGGCGCAGTTTCTCGTGACCGAGAAACTGCGCCTTTTCTAAACAAAATTTATTAACTGGTGTAAAATATTTTATATGGAAAAATTTAATCCCAAAGAAAAAATAGTTGGTTTATCTATCCCCGACAGCGACGTGCGGGGGTGGATGAATGAGTTGATGTTGTCGGGCCTAAGTGCTAAAGAAATAAATAATTTTTTAGCACATTTAAATAAGACTTTTGCTGACCAATTAAAAAAGAAAAATAAACTAGATGCTGAAGTTGCCAGCTCTAAAGAATATCTAGAAGAAAAATATGGTCACCAAATGACAAAAGAAGCTGAAGACTACTTGCGACGCAGTATCGACAAGGCCTTGCATGGCCAGGAGGGAGTGTTTGATAATCCAGAATTAATACTCGAAGACCCGGAGGGTTACATCCACGAACAGGGCTAATATTTGGCGCTGGTAAATTTTTGTATTAAACTGCCAAATAGAAAACCAACCAGGGAAGGAGGTTGTTATGAAAAAGATCAATGGTCCTTTCTGCGTTTGTTGCGAGGAGAGGTACAGCGAAGAGACCTCCAGCCGTCGCTCGCGCAAGCGCCATATGTGCCGCTTTTGCTTTGGTGAGGAGTCGATCCGCAAGAGCGGTGAAGCGGTCGGAGAGAATATTGAATTGATCCTTTTTGCTTGGGAAGCGGAGATTGACAGCCACCTGGAGAGAATCTTTCCACGTATCAGATGGTAGTTCCCCGCGCGCCTACGGCGCGCGGGGTTAAACCAAAAACGCCCTGGCGGTACACAGTACCGCCAGGGCGTTTCCTATGGAAACTATTTTACACTGCAAGATTTGCAACGACACCCGGTCAGGCTGTAAACAGCCGATAGTCCAACTAGGACATAGACAATGGCCTCGACCGTTGACCAACGACCGAAAATCCATTCGACCAAGTTCCAGTTGCTACCTAGGAGCATACCAAGACCATATAGGCCCCAGTTTAGAGCGCCCACGATAACTAAAACCCAAGCTACCGAGGCACCAGTACATTTTTTAAGCACGATTGTGGAAAGGTTGAAATAATAAATAATCGACCTTTTCTAACTATGTGCTATATTATACTTTCGTTTGGATTATTATTAAAATTAGTTTTACACACATTATGTCAAAATCATTAATGACAACCATGGTTCTTCTTATTATTGTTGTGCTCGGGGGCATTTGGTTTATGTCTAAAGACAAAGTTTCAACCACTGATACTGATATGGCTTCGACTACTGACCCGGATTTGTCGGGGGCGGTACCGGCTGATGGAGAGTATGTTTTATCAACCAGTGAGACCAAGATTGAATGGACTGGAACAAAAACTCTAATTGCTGATTATAAAGACACGGGTACGATTGGACTGAAGAGTGGATCCTTTACCCTAGCTGATGGCAATGTCGCTTCTGGAACAATAGTTTTTGATATGAAGACAATTGCTGGTACAGAAACGTCTAACAAAACCATACCGATTACCAATCTCGCGACACATCTAATGTCACCAGACTTTTTTGATGTAGCCAAATATCCAACAGCCACATTTGTCGTAACCGAGGCCGAAGTGGTTGGTGGGTCGGCTGGGGCCTTTATTTTGACCGGAGATTTAGAATTGAAAGGGGTAAAAAATGAAATCCAGATTCCTATTAAACTGGCCGATGCCGATGGGCAGGTGGCCGCTTCGGGGGTTTTTACTATAGACCGGACAAAATGGGGGATAAAATATGGTTCGGGAAAGTTTTTCAAAGACTTGGGTGACAAGGTAATTGCTGACAATATTGATATCCAGTTTGTTGCGACGGCCGCTAAGAAGTAGATAAAAATACGTTGTCAAATAAAAACCACCAGCCCCGTACGGGGCTGGTGGTTTTTATCCACAACAATAAAAGTCTAGTTGTGCTAATATCAAAGTATGCAAGATATTGTTAACTCTCCGCTCTTTGTTGTAGTCTCTGGTTTTGCGGATATTATTATCGCAATCGTTTTCATTGCGGTGTTGGTTTATGTTTTAAGAATCGTCCACAATTTGCAAGTTATAAGCAAAATTGCTAAAGACGAAACAGAAAAGATTGTTAAAGATATTGAAAAAGCCAGATTAGATATCAAAGACGGTGTTGATTTAACAAAAAAACAAATCGGAGTTTTGGTCAGCGGTTTGGCTGCTCAGAAAATGGTCAAATTTTTTATGAGCGCTGCAAGAGCCAACAGAACTACTGGTGCCAAAACTGGCCGTAAAAAGTCTAGCTAGTTTATTAAATTAATACATTTTATATATGGCAGAAAAGAAAAACGCTGGCAAAAAAGACAGCAGTTCGGGGTTGGGGGCAGGTTTGGCGGTAGGGGTTGGTCTGATGGCTGCCGCCGCCGGTGGCTACTTCCTATACGGACCTCAAGGCAAGAGTAACCGCAAAAAGGTAAAGGCGTGGGGAGTAAAGGCCAGAGGAGAGGTTCTCCACGAGTTAGAAAAAATGAAGGATATTTCGGCTGAAAAATATACCGAAGCGATCGAAAAAGTTATGGCAAAGTATGGCAAGGTAAAAGGTGTCAGTACTGAAGAAATTGTCGAACTAAGTGGTGAGTTAAAGAGGTATTGGAAAAAAATCTCGGCTGATCTCAAAAAACAAACAGGGGTTGCCAAGAAAAAAACAAATAATATTCGCAAAATAGTAGCCAAAAAGATTGCTCCGAAGGCGTAGTTTATATTTTGGTCAACAAGCTCCCGCCCCCGCGTTTTGGCGGGGCGGGAGCTTTGTCAATATATGCTAAACGAAACCGATAAAATTATTTCTGATTATATTATAAATATGCGCACCGGCTGGTTGACCGACTTTTTTGCGGGCGCTACTCTCTTGGGTGACCCACTACCCCTAGTGGTTATTTTATTAATCGTCACCTTGCTTTTTTGGCAATTTAAACAATATTTAGCCATTGGGGCGATATTGCTGGGCGTAGCGTTTACAGCTTCACTCCAATATCTAATCAAAGTAGGGGTAGCCCGTCTGCGGCCAGATGACCTACAGGCCTTAGTGGTGGTTGATGGTTATTCATTTCCCAGTGGTCATGTAGCGGTTACGACTATTTTGTTTTTACTCATTGCCCATTATCTGCTTGGGGTAGCTCGTTTTAAAAAGTATCAATCATTGTTTTATATCTGGGCATTTTTTATTGTAGTGGCGGTTGCTTTGTCTCGAGTGTATCTTGGGGTCCATTGGCCGTCTGATACCTTGGCGGGCTTTATATTGGGGCTTGGTGGTTGGGGATTAATAATCTGGCTTTTTCCGCAGGGCAAGCTAAAATCAGCTAAATAATACAATGCTAAAAAGTTATAAATTTAAATTCGGGCAACATTTGATCCAAGAATATCGAGCCGATCGGGTTGGGCTATATTCGGCCGCCTCGGCGTATTATGCTATTTTTTCTCTGGCGCCGATTACGATTTTTTTGTCTTTGGCCTACGCCTTTTTTTTGGGCAAAAATGTAGCCAATGACATCGCCTTTGGCACGGCATACCGTTTTTTTGGCGAGACGGGTGCCAAATTTTATGAAAGTGCGACCACGACAGTTTTAAGCCAATCATTCGGGCTTATTGCTCTGGTGGCAATTATTCTATTTGTTTATGGTATGAGCCGGTTGTTTGGGGTGATCCATTCGACTTTTGCTGATATTTTCAATTTTGAAATTGGCGGTGAATCGGTAGTGCAAAATACTGTCAAAGGCCAATTATCATCATTTGTTTATTTATTATTTCTTTTGCTATTTATCTTGTTTTTAGCAGTGGGCAATGTGGCCTTTAGTTTGTTTGGTAATATTATTTCCAGTTTCGTTTTTGTTGAATCTACCGCCAATCTGGTGGTATTTGGCAATTTTATGGCAACCTTTGTTTGTACTTTTATTGCTTTGGCCATAATCTATCGCTATGTATCTGACCGGAGGATTGGGTGGTGGGGAGCGGTGTTTGGAGGGATATTTGGGGCGTTATTGTTTTCTTTAACATCGACCCTGTTTGGTTTGTATGTAGCCCATAGTGTCGTAATCCCACTATATGGAGCCGGTAGTTTTGTGGTGGCCCTCGTTTTGTGGGTATATTATTCCTTGCAAGCCATGTTTCTAGGGGCCGAAGTGTCCAAGGTTTATGAATGTCAGTACCCGCGCCATAGACAGAAGGTATGTCTATAAAATATGTTTAGTAGAAAATAAGGTGTTATAATAATTGTATGAATAATGAACTAATCAAAAGTCAGACCCTCCAACTATACTTTTTTGGAGCCTTGTTTTTTCTGGCCACCTTCCTAACTGTTTTGGTATTGTGGCCATTTTTTAATAGTATTGCGATTGCTTTTGTTTTAGCAATTGTTTTTAAACCAGTAACTCGTTATTTTGAAAGTAAATTAAAATTGGGCAAGGGCTGGTCGGCGGTTCTGGCGATTATGGTTGTTCTGTTGGCCATTATTTTACCCTTGTCACTTTTATTCTCGCAGATTTTAAATGAGGCGAGGGGAGTAGATCGGAAGAGCGT
>JAUPVZ010000044.1 GCA_030916795.1 Patescibacteria group bacterium | reverse complement strand
GCTGGTACGGCGGGCGCCTCTATTTATGTTCCTAAAAATGAACAAATTAGTACTTATACGGTAAAAAGTGGTGATACTTTGTCCGAAATCGCCGATATGTTCGGAGTGTCGGTCAATACTATTATGTGGGCCAATGATATAAAAAAGGCCACCGATATTTCCGAGGGCGACACCTTGGTGGTATTACCTATATCTGGCGTGCGCCATATTGTCAAAAAGGGTGACACTTTGGCTAAGGTCGCAAAGCTGTACAATGCCGATGCCGAGGAGACGGCCATATTTAATGGTCTAGATGCTAGTGCCGCACTAAAGGTGGGCGACGAAGTAATCGTTCCTCATGGCGAAATACCGATTATCAAAAAACCTTCTACCCCCGGTAAGCCACGTTGGGATGGTACATCGCCTTCGACAGTCAAAAAGTATGCCAGTTTGCCTGCTTACTCTGGTTATTATATTCGCCCGATGGCTGGTGGGACCAAAACTCAAGGTATTCATGGTAACAACGGTGTTGACCTCGCCAACAAAACTGGCGCCGAGCTGTCTGCGGCCGCCGCGGGGACAGTGATTGTCGCCCGCACTGGTGGTTGGAATGGTGGTTATGGCAACTATGTGGTTATTAGCCACGACAATGGTACCCAGACTTTGTATGGACATATGTTAGATGTGACAGTTAGTGCTGGACAAACAGTGGCCCAGGGGCAGGTTGTTGGTCATCTTGGTTCCTCGGGTAATTCGACCGGTCCGCATATCCACTTTGAAATTCGCGGTGCCCGGAATCCGTTCTAGCGCCGAGTGGCAATTTAAATTTAGATCTAGATAATACCCAAAAGTCGACAACAAAGGCCCGCGCAAGCGGGCCTTTGTTTTCGACCGAGCACCTAATCCCCGCTTTTCAGGGGCTTAGGTGCTCTAGGTCCTAAAGCCCACTTAGCCCACCCAAAATCCCCTTTTGTGTTAAAATATAAGTACTTAATTTTAATTTGATATTTCATGTTTAACTTATTTGGTTCTGGATCGGTAAAGTCTGACAAAAAAATAGTAAATCTGCCCGCCAAGGATTTGCCGATTAAAATGCTGACCGCTCAAGAAGTGGCCGAAACAGTCAAGAAAAGAATTGCCAAAGTGCAACAAGAATTCATTGCTGGTTTTAGTTTAGTCCAAAGCTATCCTAAGTCGGTCACTTTTTTTGGGTCAGCGCGACTAAAAGAAAACGACCCACATTATGCCCAAGCTCGCCGTTTGGGCAACCTATTAGCCAAAGAGGGTTACGCGATTATCACCGGTGGTGGTCCGGGTATTATGGAGGCGGGCAATCGCGGGGCCTACGAAGCGGGCGGGGCATCTATCGGTTTGAATATTGAATTACCGATGGAACAATCTACCAATCCATATATTACTGCGCATGAAGATTTTTATTATTTCTTTACGCGCAAAGTTTGTATGACTTATTCATCAGAGGCCTTTGTTTATTTCCCTGGTGGGTTTGGGACGCTTGATGAATTGTTTGAAATTCTCACTTTGGTTCAGACTAAAAAGATTCCATGGGTGCCGATTATTTTAGTTGGTGTAGATTTTTGGAAACCACTCACCACCTGGATTGATAATGAGCTGCGCACAAAGTTTAAGACCATTGATGATGAGGATACAGATTTGTATCACTTGTTTGATGACGAGCAAATGGTTGTTGATTTGATCAAAGAATCACCAATCAGAAATTAATACTAATTTACGCGACCGAGCGACAAGAGGCCCAAGTGCCTCTTTTTGTTTGATAAAAAATTTTTTAGAGACGATGTTTTATCTTTCATCTTTTGATATTTTATCGCCGACAAAGATGAGGCGAGGAAAATAGTATTGGCCCCAAAACGGTGGTCCAAAAGGTCGACATGACGATAAATTATTTTATTATTTTCCTTTCTTATAGCTTCGCCAAACAGATTTAAGGTCTCGGTATTTATTGGTTTTAAGTCTGACAAAGTCACGCCGGTGGCGCGATACTTTTTTTCTTTAGAAAAAACTTCCGCAAATCTTTGGTGGCAGATATCCAAAATATCTTTCGGGTTGGTGGTCGGCCATGGCAAGACAAAATCTAGGTGACTATATTCAAATTGCTGGGTTTTTAAAAAGATAGATACTTTGCCGGTCAACAATTTGGACTTTCTCAGTTTAGAACAAGCCCCCTCAATATTGGCCGACAAGGCCGAATAGACAAAGTGTTGGTCGCTAGAAGTGGCGCCAAAGGTTTTGGTTTTTGAAATAGAGCTTTTGTTGGGCTGACTTTTAGTATTTAATAAAAAAATAAATTTACCTTGCAATTCGTGCCAGATTTCTTGGTGTGGTTTAGTAAAGCTTTTAAATATTTCGGCCGGGGGCTTCGAGGCTAAATCGTAAGCGGTTTTTATCCCTAGTTTAAACATTTGTCTTGCGGTCTGGCTACCAATCCCCCACAGACTTTGGATAGTGGTTGTTTGTAAGTGGTCGCTAATATTGGGCCAATCGATAACCGTAAAACCATTTGGCTTTTGTTTCTTGGAGGCAATCTTGGCGAGGACTTTGTTTACCGACAGGCCGACCGAAAAGTCTAAACCCAATTCGCTTTTTAGGGTTTGTTGAATTTCTCTCGCAATTTCGATATAAGGTTTGTGTAGAACACGGTGCATACCAGTAATATCGGCAAAGCATTCGTCGATACTATATTCCTCTACCTCGGGTGTGTAACGACGGACAATCTCGTACATGCGACGAGAGTACAAGGTGTAGCTTGTTGGGTCTTCGGGGAGGATAATTGTGTTCGGACAAATTTTCCTAATCCAGCCTACCGGCATGCCTCGTGTAACACCGAGGGCTTTTGCCTCGTAGCTCATCGCACAAGCAATACCCCGGTCGGCGCCCACCACCACGGGCTGGCCCTTCAGTTTAGGATTTTTGGCCACCTCACAAGCAACAAAAAAGCAGTCGCCGTCGATATGGACAATAGCGCGGGGCCAACAGTTTGGCATAGGGTTTAGGAATTAATATTTTCTAATGACGCCTTTCACAATAGCGGTCACCTTCAAATCATTTTCGGGGTAGATTGGTTTGTATTTTTTGTTAGCTGGTTCCAACCAAGTCTTGTTTCCTTTTTGGCGGAAATATTTCATCGTAAATTCGCCATCCACTTCGGCAATTACTATTTGGCCATCTTTGGCTTGTTCGGTGCGTTCGGCTATTACTAGGTCTCCGGGTTTTATATGAGCGTCGATCATCGAGTCGCCGTCAACTTCCAAAATATAAGTCGATTCTTTTTTCTGGATTAGAAAGTCGTCCAGACTCATGGTGTCGGTTTGTTCTTCTTCGACCATCGAAGGAAAGCCGGCTTTGACCAGACCAAGTAGTGGTATTTCGCCAAAACTAGCTGTTGGTATTAGTCGGCCCAAATGGTCCTTGGCCACTATCCCCGCTTCCTCTAGTTTGGCAACCAGTTTAAAGACGGCATTTTTGGAACGATAGCTAAACAGTTTCATCATCTCGGTGTAGGTGGGCATACGTTTATGCCTGGCATAAAACGAAACTAGTTTTTGTTTGTGGTTGTTTTGCATCGATAATAGTATATCTTCTTTTCAGAATATTGTTTTTAAAATAGTGAAACAAATGACATTATGGACCGCCAGCTGTGGGTGGAGCGGCGCTTTCTCAATTCGCGGATAAGCTGTTTGTGGCGTAGCGATTCTCTTCGATATGACAAGCCGTGGATTATCTTGCGGTCGATGATTTGGTTAATATCGGAAAGCTCACGTTGAATAGATTTGGTGTATTGTTGGTAGGTCATATTTTTTAAAATTATTTTATTAAGTGGGCTTTTGGCCTGTTTATAGTATAGGTGAACAAGCGTTCACTAGTCAACAATCTACCTGTGGATAAGCCGCTCACATTGCTAATTTTGGACTGGGCCCCGCTTCGCTGATTAGAAATTATAGTCATTTCGCTTACGAAAAATTGAAAACTCCCGAACACCAACCGGGAATCATTGGTGTTCGGTCAAACAGTTCAATTTTTCTACTCCACTCCTTAATTTCCAAATCCGCTTTCGCAAAAGTCCAAAATTAGAATGTTCGCTTAGGTGGGAAAAAACAAAAACCGCTCGCTAAACTTTTCAGTTTCGCAAGCGGGTAGGCAGAACCAGGTTGTGTGGACTGAAATGTTTTCAGTCTCCGGCTACGCGCGAGATGATCCGTTCCCTTTCTTCTTTTGCACCGAAAGACAACCCGAGATTGAAGACTTTCTGGACCAGATTATGGAGTGCCCACCCGGGGCTACAAACATTATCGGATTCACAAGTGCGACAGATGGCCTCAATCACATCCACACCAGGGTTGGCATCTTCCACAAAGACTTCTTCGAAATGCAGTATTTTTTCTCCCTCCTCTAAATAGTTGTCGGCTTCGTCGAGGTTTGTAAGTTCAATATCCAACGGGCGATTATTGTACTTTGCAATCATCAGGTTCATTTTTATTTCCTTTTTTGCGACGCTGGCGGTGCCAGTCGTCTGTTTGGTTTTTAATCTTCAGATACGAAGATAGGATGTAAAGACCATCTGTTTCGTCGTTTCCGACTCGTCAGGGAAAGTACACACTTTCCGACAGAGCCCTATTTGATATCTGGTTGGGCATCCAGTGGTATGACTTTTGTTTTTCCAGAGAGGTCTACTCTGGGGTTCACTAGTATCTCTTTCCTCCAAACGATGATTTGGGGCTATTCATAGCTATTCCAACAATCTCTTCTGGAGATGTGGCTGAGCCAGTGTTAGGCCCATCAAGAATTTTTTTGATTTCATCAAAAAAATCTTGAATACCAAGTCCATCCTGTCTGAAATAGAGAGAGTTGACGGCTCCTTCGGCTGTGGACGGATTTTCGTCGTAGCTAGGAGGAAACGCGCGCTCCCCTGATGGATATGTTTTGCAATAAACCATATCCTTTAAGGTAAAACCCGCTTTTTCCAATAACTCGTCGCATCCCCAGCTCCACGGTAAGTAGCATGATGTACTCCACATTCCACGAAGGCCCATGAGACCCACTTTTTGGCAGAAATCATTATCCTCACCGCAGGCTTCAGATTCAGGGAAGTCTGTGGATGAGAGGTAATTCTTACCAATGATCTGACAATAGGCGACGAAAAACTCGGCGTAAGACATCTTGTTCATGTTCAATTCTCCCTCCTGCCTGGCAGGTTTATTTTGAAAGACCATCTGTTTCGTCGTTTCCGACTCGTCAGGGAAAGTACACACTTTCCGACAGAGCCCTATTTGATATCTGGTTGGGCATCCAGTGGTATGACTTTTGTTTTTCCAGAGAGGTCGACTCTGGCTCCATGGTAGGGCAGTTTCTTTGGTTAGTGTTGCGGTACGACCACGCGGGTGCGGCCCTCGGGGATCCAAGTCCAACTGGTGTCCAGGAATTCGTGCACATTCACCCTCAGCTTGCCATCGTTGTGCTGGTCCACCTCTGCCACAAAGAACTCGTTTTCTCTTTTTTTAAAGAGAAATAAAGTAGACCAGCCCTGGGGATGAAGCCACTCTGTGTACTTGTGGACAAAGTTCTTGATCTGCGCCTGAGTGAGACACAGAGTGTCGACCGCCAAGTCGGAAATATTAAATCCGTCAACATAGTTGGCACAACCATCCGCTGTGGGATCGAATATGTCGAGAAATGTGGCGGGCATGGTCATCATGTAGACATGGACGCCTATTTCTTGGCTGGCTGGGGCAGACTCACTCAAGCCATAATTCCGGAAATCGGAATCGATGTAGTAGAAGATGTCCGTCGCCTCGGCCAAGACTTCTTCACCACTTGTTGGGTCGAGTGTAAGTTCGTGGTTACCCGAGATGAGCTTCATGTAATATGACTGGATCATGGTTGATTTCCTTCTTTGCGACGCTGGCGGTGCCAGTCGTCTGTTTGGTTTCTCAATGAACTGTACTGCCCATAGTATAGCAGGGCTAGAGTAATTTGTCAATAAAATATGACTAAACAATATACTATTGCATTAAAAAACCTATAGTTTATAATACTTTTATATATTGTCGTAAAAATATAACAACTTTGCTATGCATAAAAACCTTGAAATACTAAATGGCCTAGGGCTATCCAAGCCCGAAGCCGAAGCCTATGTGGCGCTCCTTAAGATGGGTAGTACCCAAGCTACTGACCTAGCCAGTGAAATGGGCCTAAAACGCACTACCGCCTACCCGATTTTGGACCGGCTAGAGAAGGAGGGGTTGGTGACTACCTACAAACGGGGGCATAAAAACTACTACACTCCCCTACGGCCCAACAAGCTAGCCCTTTTGTATGAGGAACGGCTAAAGGCCCTAGTAAATATTGTCCCGACTTTAGAAGCGCTCGAAAACAAAGAGTCGGCCGAGTTTGGGGTGCGGTTTATTCAGTCCAAGTCCGAGTTGAAGCGTTTTTACAAAGATATTTTAGATGAGTATGAGGGCAAGGAATACTATATTATTGGTTCGGCCCCAGCTTGGATTGGCCTAGATCGGGAATTTTTCTTGGATTTCAGACGCCGGCGGGCAGCGCGGGGTATCAGGGTGAAGCTTTTGCTCTCGGCCGACTCGGCTAAGGAAGAGGGCCAAGACGATGAGAGCTTGTTGCGCGAATTTAAATATTTAGCGCCCCACTACAAGTTTAAAAGTACAATTGATATTTATGACGACAAAGTGATAATTGTCGGGCCCGAGGTCAAGGCGCTTGCGGTGGTGATTGCTATTCCGCCGATGGTAGATATTTTCCAGTCGGTCTTTAAGGCGTTGTGGGATGCGAGTAAATAAATATTTGTCTGGCTAATTCTGAACTTTGGGGCGGTATTGGAGGGCTTCTAACAAATGGTTTTGTTGAATATCAGCCGAGGCCTCTAGGTCGGCAATCGTGCGGGCGAGCTTGATAACGCGGTGATAAGCACGGGCCGACAGCCCGAGCCGCTCGGCCGAAGTGTTTAAAAGGTCCGTCAATTCTTTTGATAGTTTTACAAATTGACCTAGTTGCTTGGCCGACATTTCGGCATTTAAATTTATTTTGGTGTCGGCAAATCTCTTTTCTTGAATAGCTCTCGCCTTTTTTACCTTCTCACTTAGCTGGGCAGAAGTTTCTTCTTTGGTTTGGGCCGACAGATCAGTGTGTTTAACCTCGGCCACCTGAAGCCACACATCGATCCGGTCCACAATCGGGCCCGACAACTTTCTCTCATAGCGGGCAATGTCCCGCGGGGCACAAACACAATTTCTCGCTTTGGCTCCACGGAAGCCGCAAGGGCAAGGGTTCATGGCCGCTACTAAAATAAATCGGGCCGGAAAGTCGACGGTGTGTTTGGCGCGAGCCACGGTGACTCGGCGGTCTTCTAGCGGTTGGCGCAAAGCTTCTAAAACTTTTTTATCAAATTCGGGAAACTCGTCGAGAAACAAAACACCGGTGTGGGCCAAGGTTATTTCCCCGGGCCTTGGGTTTGTTCCCCCACCTACGAGCGCCACATAACTGCCAGTGTGGTGCGGGGCACGGTAGGGCGGGTGTACCACTAGAGTGCGAGTAACACCAGCGGCCGAGTGGATACCGGTGGCTTCTAATATTTCGGGAAAAGTAAGTGGTGGCAAAATACCCGCAAAGGCGCGAGCGAGCATGGTTTTGCCTGTGCCGGGCGGGCCAAACATGGCGACATTGTGGCCACCGGCCGCCGCAATGAGGAGTCCCCGCTTGGCGGCGGTTTGGCTTTTGACATCAGCCATGTCCACTTCTGGTTCAATTGATTTAGCTTTTATAATTGTTCTTTTGGCGGGGCTGATATTTGATGAAACATTTTGTTTATTAGGGTCAACGGGTGGGCAGAGGTGATCTACTAACTGCCGTAATGTTTCTACCCCGTAGACTGTCAGGCCATCAATCAAGCCGGCCTCCTTGGTATTGTCTTTGGGGACATATATTTCAGTGAAACCGGCGGTGCGCGCTTTTTGGGCGAGGAATAACGTCCCCCGCACTGGCCGTATGCTACCGTCGAGGGCTAGCTCGCCCAAGAAAAGCTTATTACTTGGGTCAAATTTAACATCACCATTGGCCAGGAGAAAGCCGATAGCGATAGCGACATCAAAATGTGTCCCAGTCTTTTTTATATCAGCCGGGGCAAGCGAGATAATAATCTTTTTATTACCTTTGGCGGGGGCTTTAAACCCCGAGTTTTTAATCGCGGCATTGATCCGGTCTTTGGCTTCGTCCACGGCTTTATCGGCGAGCCCCACAATCGAAAAAGAATGTAATCCTTTGCCGATATCGACTTCTATACCAATAACATCGGCCGAGAGGCCGATGAGTTGAGCAGACTTGGTTGTCGCAAACATACTAAGAGCTGGTTAATCTATTCCTCGTCAATATGAGCTTTACAGGTCAGGGCGGCGGGGTTGGCCTCGAGACGTTCTAGTTCGATTGCTTCACCACAGACTTTGCAACTACCATAACTTCCAGACTCAATTTTTTCTAGTGCCTCATTGACCCCTTTTAGGCGGGCTTCAAAGGTTCGTTCAGTACTTTCTCTTTCGGTGAGGTCCTCAAACCGGTCGGCGACTTCATCATTCATTTCTATTTCTTGCTCACGGTCAGCCGGCACGCCGGTCCAAACATCGCCATCAGAGTTTAATTTGTTGGTGCCGATACTGGCCAGATCCTCCTCGATTTGTTTTTTGAGGTCCAAAAGTTGGTCCTTGTATTTATTGGTATCAATCATATTTTTATCTTAACACACCCCTGGTAGAGGGCAAGACTATTGTCTAGTAACAGTGTTAGGTCGAGCTAGCGCCGAAAGCACTTTTAGAAAGGCCTCTTCATTTTGGGCAAAAATAAGGGTCGAACGATCAAAAAAAGCATAAATCATAAGTATTTTTCCCTCGCCGTCGCGCAAGGTGTGGGTATCGATATTGGCAACAACCTCGTCTTTATAGGTGCCAGCAATAATTTGGTTTTTATATAACTCTGACACTAGTCCGTCGTAGAGAGCGAGGGTCATATTTTTGCCATCTTTTAATAAAATATCTAAAGTATGTTCAAAACTTCGAGTCTTGAATATATAAACATAGCTTTGCTCGCTCAAGCTCTTGGTATAGACACCGGTCATAAATGAGTCGGTTAGCCAAAAGGTAAAATCGGGAGAAAAGGCGGCATTGGTGACCGCCAAAAAGTCATTGGCGCCCAAAGTTTGGATAGTGGTGTTGGTCTCTGTCACCAGTGTTTTGGTGAAATATATATCGGTTAGACTTTCTCTTTCGGCCACTTGTCGGCCCGCCGCGATTATTCCGGCCTTGATTTGGCTGGGAGTTTTTCTGTCGATACTCACCTCTTTAGCTTGTTCGGTATAAATTAGCGATTGATGTTGGTTTAGGTTCACCCCCGCGGCCTCTTTGTTTTTTAGCATCAAGGTGTAGTACAAAATTCCCAAACTGCTGGCGACAAAAACGGTGGCCATAAACCAAGTGGCGCCAGATAAAAGAATATTTTTTTGGTTTTTAAGGGAAATTATTTTTTCCTTTTGGAGCTGGGCTGTGCGTTCTGAAACAGCGACACTCGCTAGGCTGATAGTATTTTTGTCTCCGGTATTTTGGATATCAGTATCTAGACTATGAAAAGGTTCTATTCTTTCGATATCATTTTTGATCCTATTTATTTCGGTGGTCGCTTCGTCTAGCTTTTCTCGATACTCGTCTTTTTCTTTGGTGGCTATTTTTTCTGGGTCCAGATTGGCTTTTTCTTCGGCCATCTTTTTCTCAATGATGATTCTTTTCTTTTTTATTTCTTCAATTTCTTTGGTTCGTTCGGCAGCCTCTCTTAATATTTTTTCTTCCTCCTCTCTTTTCTTCCGTCGCTCTACACCCTCCATGGCTTTTCTCGCTTCGTCTTTTTTCTTGGCCAAATCATCTACGGTGACTGTTTCGGTGGGGACTATAGGTGTTTCTTGAGTGGGTGTTTGGTTGGCAAAAGGAACTGGTTTATGGCCAGCGGACATGGCCAACCTGGCCTCGGCTCGTTTTTTATCAATATCACTTTCCGCCATATGAGGGCGTTAAACTTTTAAATTACTTAAGCCAAGGAAATTTCTTCTTTGCTTCTTTTATTTGCTCGGGGGTCAGCATATTTTCGACATCAGAGCGAAAGGTTCTCATCGATGGTATAGCCGAAGATTCGTTTGGACCAAAGGATGGAACATCATCTTCGCTATCAATTTTCTGTGCGGCGGGTTCGATATTACCTTCTATTTTTTGTTCAGTTAAATCGGCGGTTTCTAGCTGTGGTGGTAGGTCTTCGGCGGTGACTGGCTTTACTCCTAGACTAGCTTGGCGCGCTTTTTCTAGTAGCTCGGCTCGTTTTTTGTCCTCGTCGATTTGGGTGGCGCCACTTTCGATTTTATTTTTTTGGGCTTCTTGTTGGCGCTTGGTTTCTAGCTCGGCGCGAAGCTTTTGTTCTTCGGCTATTTTCTTGAGTCGCTCTTCGTCGGCCTTTTTCTTTTGTTCTAGCTCAACTTTTCTTTTTTCATCTTCTAGTTTCAGACGGGTTTCTTCTTCGGCTTTCTTTTGGGCTAGGGTGTCCGCTTTCTTTTTTTCTTCTTCTGCTTCGGCTTGGCGCTTGGCTTCGGCTCGTCTTTTTTCTTCGGCCGCAATCATCCTCGCCTCTTCTTCTTGACGCACCTTCTCTTCTTCTTGGCGAACTCGTTCTTTGGCCGCCTGAATTTCGTATTCTAGGGTTTCTAGTTTTTTCTTTAATACTTCTTCTTCGTCGAGAAACGATTGATACTCGGTGGTATTTTTCTTTAATTCTTTATCAATATCTAGAATTTTATTCTCTAGTTCCCATTTTCTTTTTTCTAAATCCTTGCGTTTGTCTTGGGCGGCCCACCGTTTCTTTTCGATATCTTGGCGAGCGGTGACATCGGTTGTGGTGTGTTCCTCCCCCTCTAGCTGGTCTTCCTCTAGCTCAATTGCCTCTTCTTCTTTTTTAAGCGGAGACAATAGGGTCTTCAGCTCATTGGCTTTGGTGTCTAGTACGACCCAGTTTATTTCGAGCTTTTCCTTTTTGTGATTTATGAGTGCTAACTGTTTTTCAATATCAGCAGTTTCGGTTTTAACTTTTTCCTCGGTCTCCTCCTCTTCTCTTTTTAAAGTTCTCTCTGGGCCTTCCATAGCCAGTTTGGCTTTTTCTAGGCGGTCACGAAAAGACTCCGCAGATTCCGGTGGTGTGGCCACTGGGCTTGGTGTAGCAGTTGGAGTTTTGGTTTCGTCTGCTGCTTTGGTGGTGGTTGGTAACACCGGGTTGTTTTCGCTCGCAGGATTATTAACTATAGGTTCTTCAGCCATTACCTCTATTATAAATAGCGCGGGCAATACTTACTAGTATTTTCCGCGCTATTTTGTGAATTGCTGATATTTCTAATTGTCGCCAGTTTTCTGTTCAGTCGGATTTGGGGCTGGTTGTTTGATAAAATCAGGGTCGGCACGCTTGATCGAAAGGTTGATTCGGTGTTGGTCGTCGATCTCTTTTACGACCACTGGTACTTCGTCGCCTACTTCTACCACCTCGCTTACTTTGTTTACGCGGAAGCTTGCGAGTTCGGAAATGTGGACGAGACCCTCGGTGTCACGGCCGATTTTTACAAAGGCCCCAAAATCCATCAATCGGGTTACTGTCCCGGTAAATTTTTCACCCACTTTGTATTCGTGAGTAATTTCTTCTATTGTGGCACGGGCGATAGCTGGCCCCTCCCCTTTGCCGGTGATAAAGACCGAGCCGTCGTCTTCTATTTCGATTTCTGTTTTTGTTTCCGCGCTAATTTTTTGGATCATTTTGCCTCCCGGGCCGATGACTGCCCCTATTTTGCCAACAGGAATACTAATAGTTTCTATTTGAGGAGCAGACGGTTTCAATGATTGGCGGGGTGCAGGGATAGCCGCAACTATTTCTTCGATAATAGCCAATCTGGCTGATTTGGCCCCAACTAGCGCTTCTTTTAGTATTTTTGGTGAAATACCATCCATCTTGATATCGAGCTGGATACCAGTGACCCCTTCGGTGGTGCCAGCAATCTTGAAGTCCATATCACCATGGTGGTCTTCGGGGCCTTGAATATCGGTCAGCACCTTATATTTTTCCTCATTTTCATACATCAAGCCCATAGCAATCCCCGCCACTGGACGAGTGATAGGCACCCCGCCATCCATCAGAGCCAAGGTAGAGGCGCAGACCGAGCCCATCGAAGTCGAGCCATTGGACGCCATTGCTTCGGATACTAGGCGGATAGTATAAGGAAAAGTTTCTCGAGGTGGCAGGACTGCTTCTAATGATTTTTCGGCCAAGGCGCCATGGCCGATAGCTCGACGGTTCATCCCCCCTAGTCGACCTGTTTCGCCGGTCGAAAATGGAGGGAAGTTGTAGTGGTGCATAAAATGCTTTTTGCCTTGGACTTCCATTCCCTCGATTATTTGTGAATCTTTTGGCCCAGCCAAAGTCAGGACCGATAAAATATGGGTACCTCCGCGGTAAAAGATACCAGTACCGTGGACCATGTCGGTGAGACCGCCAGCTTTGGTATAGATTGGTCTCAGCTCGTCTAGCTTTCGCCCATCAGCGCGTTGACTGTTTTTAATAGCTTCAAGGTGTAAGGCCTCGTCAATTTTTTCATCGAGAAAGCGGCCCCCCTCTTCGACTAGTTCCGCCGCTTCCACTTTCAATATCTCCTGCCATTTGTCGGCCAGTTCGCCCATCTTGCCTTTGCCGGCAATACCAGTGAAAACATAATCATTTAAAATAGGGGCAATATGTTCAGTAAACAAGCTGGTTATTTTTTCTGGGGTAGCCGGCAGGTCGATCTTAGTTTTGTTTTTGCCGATCTCGCCGATAATTTGTTTTTGCCAATTCTCCAGTTTGCTTATTTCTTTGACCGCTTGGTCAAAGATTTCACCTAGTTTATCCTCGCCAATTTCTAGGGCTTTGGCCTCGATCATATTTATTCTGCCGTCCTTGCCACAGATTAAAGTATCGAGATACAAATCACTCTCGATATTGTTGTCGGGGTTTACAACATATTCATTATTGTTTTTGGTGATACCTACACTTACGGCTCCGACGGGGCCATTCCAAGGGATGTCTGAAGTTGATAGAGCAAGCGATGCCCCGATAATAGCCGGTACCGAAGGGTCATTTTTCTCATCAAGAGATAAGACAGTGGCAACAATTTGCACCTCGTTGCGCATTCTTTGGTCAAAGAGTGGTCGGATGGTGCGGTCGATCATCCGGCCGGTAAGTACCGCTTCGTCGCTAGGCTTGCCTTCTCTTTTCATAAAGCGACTACCCAAAATCCGGCCTGCAGCATAAAATTTTTCTTCATAGTCGACCACTAGCGGGAAAAAATCGATGCCCTCGCGCCTATCTCTAGACATAACAGCGGTTACTAGTACCACCGTATCTCCTAATTGCATTATCACCGCCCCATTGGCTTGGTCTACCAAGTCGGAAAAAGTGGCAGAGAGTTTGGCTCCACCAATTTCGGTCTCAAACTTTTTTTCGGTCATATAATATATAGTCTGACCCCCAGATTTCAGGTTTGAACTATTATAATTTGGTTCAAATCTGTCTATCTAGAGACCAGAATTAGTAATAATTGCTTTTAAATTAGCACAGAAAATAAAAAAGAAAAAATATTGCACTGGTGGTATTTTGGTAATAAAATTGGACTATATGAAAAATTTTGATCGCCCCGCTTTAGCGACAGCGGAAGAAGTGCCAGAGAGTGATATTGCCAGATATTGGAAAAGGTTTAACTTTAAGTTTAAGCCACCAAAGCCGGGCAGCCCAGCGGAAGCAAGATTGAGAAAAGCGTGCGAAGATTATGCCGAGTTTATTATAAATCCCAATCCTCATGGTGCCACTGGTAGCGATGGTCGTCGTCGGCAGCTACACAATGATATTACGCTTATGACAGTAGGCGAAGAGCGGACAGGGATGGATGTTTCCCTAGCGGAAGAAATTGCCGACTTTGCTTGTCTGGTGGCCACCGGTTTGAGGGCCGACAAAGCGGCCGAGGAATTTGGTCAAAAATAAAAACACCTCGGCGCGCTCTGCGCGCCGAGGATTTTATATGGGCTCCAAGGTGGAGCCCATAAACTTTTTGCCACAAGCCAGTAGCTCGTGGCGGTAGATGCCATCGCCCCCGTCTTCATTGCGACGGAGGAATGCTGCCCCTAGGGCAACCAGCTCTTTTATCTGGTCGGCGGAGGCGACATAGATGGGACGCTCGCCCCAACCATTAATCATCTCCTCTACTAGTCCCTCTAGCTTCAACCCTAAACACCTCCTTTCAAAATATGGTTTTGCATCAGGGCCCCAAACAGTAACATTAATTATAAAAAAAGTAAAGTCTAAATTAGTTGGGCGGTTTTACTCCTTGTTTTCTACCGGTTTTGGCTGAGAGCGACGACGACGGCCGTTGTTGTTTCCAGACTTTGCATAGCCAATCAGATATTTGCGTGGGTCAGTGTCTAGGTCTTGGAATTCGTCCACCGCTTCTTTGAGACGCAGACTAGTGCTTCGGCCAAAGGAAACAGCTTCCACTTGGCAACCCATATTGGTTTGGAGATATTCCACCAGAGGGACAAAGTCGCCATCGCCAGAAACAATAATTACCGCGTCCAGTTTTGGGGCCATCGAAATAGCATCTATCGCTAGACCCACATCCCAGTCGGCTTTTTTGGCTCCACCCATAAAGATTTGCAAATCTTTGGTTTTGACCTCAATACCGATTTTGTTTAGGGCTTCGAAAAAGTTTTTCTCATCCCCGGCTTCGGTGGTTACCACATAGGCGCGAGCCCGGATCAGCTGGCGATCGGTGACCGCTGCTTCTAAAATGGCTCCAAAGTTTACCCGTGCGCCATAGAGATTCTTGGCGGAGTGATAAAGGTTTTGCGTGTCTATAAAGACGCCGACACGCTGGCTCTTATGCTTTATTACTTGCATGAAAATTAAAACAAACTTATTAAAATAATAACTATCTTACGAACAACTATAAAAATTATACACCCTAAACCAAAAGAGACCTAGGCGGTCTCTTTTTTGGCTTCAGCTTTCTTGGCTGTAGTTTCTAAATACTTTTGATGTGATCGGCGCTTGGCAACGAGTTTCAAAAGTCCGCGACGGGAGTGATTATCTTTTTTATGAGCCTTCAAATGTGAAGAAAGTTCTTCAATCCGCTCTGACAAAAGGGCAATCTGAACTTCAGACGAGCCAGTATCCTTTTCGTGTTTAGCGACTTTTTTGATGACTACTTGTTTTTTCTTGGTCGTAAGCATAGCCGAATAGTAGCATATGTGGCCTAATTTTGCAACCCCTCCCCCAGCTTGGGCCAAAATAAAAACCACTGAGCCGGATTACCTTGTGGGTAAGCGAGGCCGGCTCAGTGGCGCAGGATGGAGTCGGGGTCTCCGGTTCACTCCCCGATTGCTGACCGGCTATCTACCGGTTGGCGCAACCCCCAGTCTAGCTTTTTTGGTTTGTTTGTCAATTTAGAGTATAATTATTGTGCGACATTACTTCACTTTTATGTCTACTTCTGAAATTGATACCCTAAAGCGCCAATTTCTCGAATATGTCGAGATCGAAAAAGGGCGCAGTCTAAAAACGGTCGAAAATTATGACCGCTACCTCACCAAATTCATTCGGCAGACCAAAATCACAACTGTGGCTGGTATTACCGATGATGTTTTGCGCGAGTTTCGCCTGTGGCTCAACCGCCAACCCTCCCCTGCCGGCACCCTCAAGAAAAATACCCAGAACTATTATCTTATAGCTCTGCGTACCTTTCTTAAATATTTGGCGCGCCGGGGGGTAAGTTCGCTTGCCCCCGATCGCATTGAGCTGGCCAAGACTGGCGGGCGTGAACTGGAATTAATTTCTAGTAGCGAGCTAACCCGTCTTTTGGCTGCCCCCGAGGGTGGTAGCGAGATGGCCCTCCGTGACAAAGCCCTACTTGAACTTTTTTTCTCCACCGGTCTTCGTGTGTCCGAGCTGGCTCGGCTCAATCGTGACTCTCTTGATCTTGCCCGTGACGAATTTACTGTCCGTGGTAAGGGTGAGAAAGTTCGCCTAGTTTTCTTGTCCGACGATGCCAAGACGGCGGTAAAAAATTATTTACACAAACGAGGCGATGTCGAGGAGGCTCTTTTTGTGAGTATGGCCAGAAAGGGTGACGCCCCCACTAGGCTCACTACTCGTAGTATTGAAAGAATAGTAAAACAGTATGCGGTCAAGGCCGGTATCACGGGTAAAGTCACCCCGCATGTTATTCGCCACAGCTTTGCGACCGACTTGTTACAAAATGGGGCCGATATTCGCTCGGTCCAAATGATGTTGGGTCACTCCAATGTGGCCACGACTCAGATCTATACCCACGTCACCGACCGCCAGCTTCGTGATATTCACAAAAAGTTTCATGGGAAAGGTAAGTTTTGATTTCCTCCTTTCCCTCCCACCGTGCTTCATGCTGGGAAAATCATAGTCGGCTAATCACGACCAAGCGAAAACTCGCTAACGCTCAAACAGTTCACTTGGTCTGTTTATTCACCTCGTTGATTTTCACCATCGCTCCGCAATGGTCGGGAAAGGAGGAAATCTTGTGTACGTCCTCCTAAAATTAACGATTTAGAGTAATTTTAGTTTATTAAATTCTTCTGAATTAGATCTAGAAACCACAATATCACCCCGGCTATAACAATAGATTTAACGTTAGTGTTAGCAAATGTCACAGTTATTGTTCTTAGAAGCGGGTAATACCAGACATAGACAGATGATCCGTTCCCTTTAATCTTTAATTTATTATCGTGTGTTTTTTCTATCCATTCAGCTTCTTGGGCTTTGGATAGGTACCAGCTAAAGTCTATGTAGGTTTCCATATTTTCTTTGCTTACTTGGACAAACTTAAATATCAGAAAGTTAAAAAAGTCTCGTTTCCAGTTTATAATAAAAAATATAGAATTCTCAAAATCGTCCATTTTGACACCTCTCATTATTAAGTCACCGTGGGTATAGGAATTAACCCCCATCTGCTTTCTTATCTTGTCCCCACGAAAAATAAACAGATACAATCGTCTGGTAATCCACCACTTTCCTACGAAGGTTTTTATCATCTCCCTTAGTCTAACACTTTTTATAAGGATAATTACTAATTATGTTGTGTGGGGATATGCGTGGACTTATCCACAGGAATATGTTTGTCCTTTATTTTGTCCGATAGTACAATAGTCTCAGACGATGATTGGATCATTTATTGCAGGTGTCCTTTACGAATGCTTGGAGAGCTTCCATGTTTAGTTCTCCTCATTTTTTAAATTATTGCCCTGTCTATTTATTCTCTTGACAGAGCCCAGTGAAGCCCTCGGCTTCTCGTAAAAAAGCACCGCTCCCCCGCTCCAACCTATAGTGAGCGGGTTGTTTGTTTCCAAAATTTCCCCAGTGGGCCTTGGGCCCACTGGGGAAAATCTGTTTTTCTATCGCACCTTGTGTTTCTTTCTAATCTTTCCTAATTCCTGTTCCTCTATTTCCTCTTTTTTATCTTTGCCCTTTTCCCCAAGCTCTCGCAGGGCTTTGTCGTCTAGGATGTTTAGCTCCCCGGCTCGTTTGAGTAGATATTCCCTAGTGTTTTTATCTGGGTTGTCTAGAGTTTCTTCCAATAAAGCGTGCAAAATATGGCTAAATCTGGGCCCTGGTTTGATTTGAAGTTCTTTTATTAGGTCTTCGCCGCCGATTTTAAGCATCGAAACAGAGGTTGGGCTCCGCAATGCTTCGTCAATCATTGATTCGTATTTCCGCAGACGATACGGGTCCTCTTTGGGCCGGCCCATCCCTATGCGGTCGGACATGCGCAGTTTCATTAGGTCCCAGATGTTTTCCTGCCCTACTTTGGCGATAACTCGTCGCACTGCCGACAGAGTGAGTTGTTCAGTATCCATGAAAAACATATGATAGCGTACGAGGCGCACTACATCTTCGCTTAATTTGCTTGGGTATTTCAAATTGGTCATAATCTTGGCCGTGATTCTCGCCCCAACTACCTCATGGCCATAAAAAGTCCAGATTTTGGCCTTGGTATCCAAGCGTCTGGTAGCTGGTTTGCCTATGTCATGAAACAAGGCGGCCAGTCGTAGGTGTAACGGAAAATCTTTATCCGCGGCATGTTGGAGAGCGCGCAAGAGATGTTCCCAAACATCATAAATATGGGATCGGCCTTGGTCTATACCAATAGCCGGCATAATTTCTGGCAGAATATATGGCAAAAGCCCGCTGTTTTTGGCTAGTTCTAGGCCCAGCATTGGGTGCTTGGCCAACACAATCTTGGTAAATTCATCACGAATCCTCTCTTTAGAAATATTTTCTAACGAAGAGGTATTTTTAATAATCGATTGAAAAGTTTTTTCTTCACAGATAAATTCCAACTCGGTCGCCAACCGAATGCCCCGCAAAAGCCGTAAAGCGTCTTCTGCGAAACGTTTGTCTGCTTCCCCCACTGTGCGTACTACTTTGTCTTTTATGTCGCTTATACCGCCGTATAGGTCAATAATCTCTTTTTCGGTTGGATTGTAGGCCAAAGCATTGATAGTAAAATCTCGGCGCGCTAGATCATCTTCTATTTTTTCGGAAAAGATTACTTCGTCAGGGTGGCGATTGTCCGAGTAGCCGGATTCTTTACGGTATGGAGTGACCTCGACATTTCTCAATATAGGGTCAGTTATTTCCTCGTCTATGATTGCTACGGTGCCAAAACGATTTTCATATACGGTTTTAGGGAAAAGCTCTATTATTTGTTCTGGAGTGGCGCTGGTGGTAATGTCCCAATCCCTCGGTTCCCTATTCATCAAGATATCGCGCACTGATCCGCCAACAATATACGCCGAAAAACCCTTATTTTCTAAGGTTTTTACAATTAAGCGGATATTTTCTGGTATTGGTAAGTCTATTTTCATAATAGGTCTTGGTTTTTTGTTATAAACAAGGTATTCTTAAGCCACTGCACCCGTGGTGAAATGGATATCACAACAGTCTTCGGAACTGTCGTTGGGGGTTCGAGTCCCTCCGGGTGCACAAAATAAATGGATTAAATGTGGAGCATTTAAGGAATATTATTTTGTAGCTCCCGGAGGGACTCGAAAGACGCAGGTCGCATCGCCGCTCAAAGAGCGAGACCGAGTCGGGGTCGAGAGTACTTAGGATTTGAAGAACAAAGTGATAAATAATCCTTAGTAACTCGTGACCGAGTCCCCCAAGGAAAGAGTCCCCCCTCTCAAAATCTGTTCAGGTAAGGAGATATCTCACCCCTGGGAAACCCTCGGTTTTCCCAATCCTTCCTCCACGGGAAAACTACAGTTTTCCTGACCCCTTTCGCGTTCGATTCCCCTACCCGACTACAAAATATAGTCGGTCAAACCCACGGTTTTACCTTGTTATTTTTGTGCGGGTAAGGAGAATCGAACTCCTGTCTCGTCCTTGGCAAGGACGTGTTCTACCACTAAACCATACCCGCTCGTGTTTTAAATGAACAACAAATACATTATATATATTTTAGCTATATAGTAAATAGATCCCCCTAAACCCGCCAAAACCATTTCACGGGAAACATCTAATCAAAACGACAATCCCCCCTAGTCAATATTTAGTCCATTAAATAGGGCTAAACAAAGCCATTTTAGGTCAAAAATGTGGATAAGTTTGGGGACACCGTGGATAAAAGACGACTTTTTAGGTCCGACAAGAATGGCTATAAATATAAGATTGTCTTAGAAAAGGGCTTAAATAAAGGGTTTTTGGGACATTTGTCCTTTCACTGATGACTTTGACTAGTTATACCCGACAAAACGTTACTTATGTAACACTTCATATATTGTTTCCCGTGAAATGGTCGTTTTTACCCCAAAATCATCATAAATTAGCCAAAAACAATCAAATTCTGCTTTCACGGGAAACATTTCGGATATTTTGCTATTATAAATGCAAAATATGTTGCTAAAGCATAAAGTGGGCCAAATAGGGGAGGAGATGGCGACGAAGTACCTCAAAAATAAGGGTTTTTCTATTGTGGTGCGCAATTATCGCAAGCCCTGGGGGGAGATCGATATTATTGCGCAAAAAGGGGAAGTCTTGCATTTTATTGAGGTAAAGACGGTGACCAGGGAAGGTGTTTTACATGAAACATCTGATAGTTATGAACCAGAAGACAATATCCACCCCTGGAAGCTAAAGCGTCTGTCTAGGACAATCGAGACTTTTTTGTTGAAAAATGAAAAATATGAGGATTGTGATTGGCAACTAGATGCCATAGCTGTCTATTTAGACACCGAGCAAAAGCTTTTAAAAATTGAGTACATAGAAGATATTTTTTAGTATTTCTGTATCTAGCAAAGGGCTGTCCTTTATGATAGGATAGGGGAGTAAAATTACGGGGCGTAGCATAGTGGTAGTGTACTCGGTTTGGGACCGAGCGGTCCGAGTTCGATTCTCGGCGCCCCGACAGAATGGAGGTGGAGAGCAAGCCAACTGCTTGGCTTGCGGCCGAAATCGAAGGCCGCAGTCATGTCGAGTGAAGCGAGACAGATGAGGCGGGGTCGAGAGTACTTAGCAAATGAAGAGCGAGGCGATGAATTTGCTTAGTAACTCGTGACCGATTCTCGGCGCCCCGACACTACGGAACAAAGTGGAGCGAGGAATGATTGTCTCGGCGCCCCGACAAAATAATCTAGCAATAGAATCTAATATGATCACTATTTACCATCGCACCAAAGAGGGAGAAAAATTGCAGGAATTGCCCGAGTTCAAACCCGGTTCTATTGTGTGTGTCGAAAAGCCAACTACTACCGAGCTGGAACAACTGGCCGAAGTGTACAAGCTAGACCCCGGCCACCTAAAAGATGCGGTGGACCCATATGAGGTACCTCGGCTAGAGCCAGAGGAGGGGAAGCTGTATATTTTTGCTCGAGCGCCATTTAAAAAAGACGGCGCGGTGATTACTGTACCTGTTCTCTTGATTTATGCGGAAGATTTTGTGATGGCGGTTTCTCGTTTTGAGTTGCCGTTTATCGAGCGAGTTGTGATAGACAAAGATTTTTATTCAACCCAAAGACCCAAGGTCCTGATCAAGATATTTTTTGAAATAAATCGTTTGTACAACAACTTCCTGATTGATATTAGTCGCCAGGTGCGCAATGCCTCGGGCAAGCTGGAGCAAATCGAAAACAAAGATATTCTAAATCTGGTGGTGTTTGAAACAGTCATTAACGACTTTTTAGGGGCCCTAGTGCCGGCGAATGCCATAATTGCCAAGCTACTGTCAGGGCGCTTTGTAAAGTTTGAAGCCGATCAGGATTTGGTGGAGGACCTCTACCTAGCGGAAAACCAGTTGGTGGATCTCTCGCGAGCAACGCTAAAAATGATCAACAATATTCGCGAGGCGTACTCGACGATTATGACGCACAACCTAAACCGGGTGTTGAAAATGCTAGCGTCTTTGACGGTAGTTTTGACTATTCCAACGATAGTGGGCAGTTTTTTTGGAATGAATGTTTCGTTACCCTTTGCAGGGAGTGCTCATACTTTTTCTATCATCTTAATTTTTACACTAGTCTTTTCGTTAATGACATTCTGGCTGTTTAAGCGTAACAAGTGGCTTTAAATAATAAATGTAAGTGGTGCTTTTTGGTGGCTGGTTGACTTTTCTATTTATATTTGCTATACTTTAATCGTGCGTAGTTTCCTCAAAATGTTTTCTCTCCATGTGTGCGATACAAACAGCAAACGAGAGACCAGTATGAGAGGTCGTTACTTCGCAAGTTATAAGAATCTAGTATTCACACATGGCTAAGAAATTATATGTTGGTGGGTTGCCTTACAGCACTACCGACACCGAGCTCAAAGAAGCTTTTTCCCAGGCCGGCGTTGTGTCATCTGCAACCATAATTATGGATCGGATGACTGGCCGTTCAAAGGGTTTTGGTTTCGTTGAATTCGAAAGCGATGCCGATGCTGACAAAGCAATCGACATGTGGAATGGCAAGGACTTTGGCGGTCGCAACTTGACTGTCAACGAAGCTCGTCCAATGGAAGAGCGCCCACGCCGATAATCTTTTAAAGATTATTCCATCAAAAAGGCCGCCGAAAGGCGGCCTTTTTGATGGAATAATTTAAAGAGTAAAACTCAGTAAGACGGCAGTGGCATATGACATCTTACCGAGTTTTGGTTGACCCCCCCCAACATAATTCTATCTCCTTTTGTTTCCGCTCTCGTGGTGTTTTTTCGACCGGTCTTGGCCATGAAACTTGTGACCAAGACTTTGGGCCGTTCGTTCAAAAAACTTGGTGGCAAAGAAAGAGGGGTTTTTATTTCCCTCGATTACCACTTCGAGAAATTGGCCAGTGAAATTGGAAAACGTCTTGGGAAAGGTAAAGGTCATGGTCAAGGTGTTGCCCTCCTCCTTTTTTTCCAAGACCAAATCCCAGTTGCCCGAGAGTTTGCGGGCCTCTTTCTCGATAGCCGAATCAATGGGCAGCGAAATTTCCATTTGGGTTCACCTCCTTTCATTGGGGTGGTGAGTGTGGGGGATAGAAGGTACTCTAATTTTATTGTAGATGTTTACGCTAGATAGTCAACGGCGGTTATAGACCATATTTTACAACGTGATATGATATTTTTATGGGAATTCTTTTTCTTTTAGTTATTTTGGTGATGGCGGTCATTGGGGGCGTTTCTTCATATTATGTTTATCGGCATCGTGTGCATGGCAAGGCAGTGGAGTGTGTAATATCGTCTGACTGCGATTGGATAACTGCTAGCACCTTTAGCTATTTTAGAGGCTGGCCCAATGATTTGATCGGGCTGGGCGGCTTTTCGTCTATTGCCCTTTTGACTCTGTTTAATATTTTGATTGGTGGGGGAATATTTTATAATATTTTGATTTTGGCGGGCAGTAGCGTGGGTGCGGCTTATGCAAGCTACCTAATTTATATTCAATTTAGGGTGTTAAGGCATAATTGTACTTGGTGTGTTGTTCCAACCCTATCGGCCATCATAATATTTATCGCTTCGGTTGGAATTTTCCTTGGTTAATATAGGTATTTCCATTTTTAAGTTTTTCTGGTAGTATTTTGCTTGGTTCGAGATAATCTCGATTTTGTTCTTTAAACCGGCGACCACCTATAAGGTAGCGCCAAGAAGGAGGCTCTTTATGAGCGATAAAGTCTGTTTGATTGATGGTGGTATTATTTCTACGGTTCGTATCAGATTTAGGAATAAGCCCGAGCCAACATGTGTCCCCAGGGTCTGGTGGCTGTCCCGCCATGAGCTGACCCAGGAACAGAGTTTGGCGATGATAAGGCTTCATGGTCCTGTCGATGTCCTGCACCTCACGGATTTTTGGGCATTTTCGGACGATGATTTCATCCAGCAAATAGAATATTATTCTATGGGCGGAGATATGGTCTATGTTGTAGCCCCTATTTTTTTGATGGAAAAGGCTAGCGAATATGGACTAACCTTTCGAACATTTTGCTGTTCGGGGGGAGAATCTGTCCAACTCAAATGTGTTTATGAATACGACCGAGGTCTTAGGAAAAATATCCTCGGTGCTCACAAATTAAGATAGATAAATTATGTATAGCGATTGATTTTTATGATGACCGGCGCCCACTTCACGTGGGCGCTATTTTTTGCTAGCATATTCAGGTGACTGCGGGATTAGTTAAATGGTATAACATCAGTTTTCCAAACTGAGGTCAGGAGTTCGATTCCCCTATCCCGCACAAAAACAATGAGCCCGAGGCATTTGCCTCGGGCGATTGTGT
>JAUPVZ010000043.1 GCA_030916795.1 Patescibacteria group bacterium | reverse complement strand
TGGGTTACCATCACAATTGTTTGTTTGTCTTGGAGATGCAATTTCTTCATCACCTCAAGCACCGCTTGGCCAGACACACTATCGAGGTTGGCGGTGGGCTCGTCGGCAAATAAAATATCTGGTTTGTGGGCAATAGCCCGGGCGATCGACACTCTTTGCTGTTCCCCGCCAGACAGCTGGCTGGGGCGATTGCCATGTCGATGCCCCAGCCCCACCGCGTCAAGGGCTTCGCTTGCCATCTTGTCAGCGACCAAATTGGGAAAGCCGAGCATCATCAGTGGTACCAATACATTTTCCAGCGCTGTCAGATCGGGCATTAGCGCATAATCTTGGAAAATATAACCTAGCCGATTGAGCCGAAAGTTTGTCCTTTCTTTTTCTGTCAGCTGGGCCGTGTCCACCCCATCGATAATCACCTCTCCGCCACTTGGCATATCGAGTAAACTCATTTGATACAGTAAAGTTGATTTGCCGGCACCCGACTTGCCCATAATCGCTAAAAATTCCCCACTCGGCACCGCCAAATTTATTTCCTGCAAAACTTTAGTGACCACATCCCCCGACTCGTAACTTTTATTAAGTTTTTTTATTTCTATCATATATTTAGCGTCCCAAAATCGAATCTAGGGTGTTTTTCTTAATAATAAGCCAAGCAGGGATAAAACCAGCAATAATCGTAGCAATAATCAAAATTAATAGACGAATAACTGTCCCCAAAACTGGCGCCACTAAGATACCATCAGAAAAAGGAAAATCGAGTGGATGAGCCGAAAACCACGGCACCAACACACCATAGATTAGGGTAATCGCAATCGCCGAACCAACCAAAGCATAAAATAAAGATTGAAAGACATAAGATAATTCAATCGCAAAAGCGTCTATCCCAATCCCTTTTAAAATACCAATATATTTGCGTCTGGTAATAGCATTTACAAACACCACAATAAAGACAGTGATAGACGCCACCACTAGGCCAATTGAGCTAATAATATTACCCAAGAAACGAAAAGTAGAAATAATATCGTCCAAAGCTTGAGGCAAACCTTCTCGTGACAGACGAACAACACTGTATTCGCCCACCCCGCTACCCACCAAACCGCTTTTTATCAGTTGGGGGTCAGTCCCCGGTTTGGCCACAATCGCGACTTCGTTAACATTTAGGCTGGTCCGCCCCACAAAACGTAGAAAATCTGATTCGGTCATAAAAATACGCCGCGATGTCTCATCGACTTTTGAATCTATTATACCCTTGACCAAATACTCTCGACTTTTGTCCCCTACTTTGACCCGCACCCTTGTCCCTGGGTAAACATCCTGCAAAGTATCAAAACCTTCACCAAAATCTGGGGCATATTGGGCAAGCAGATTGGCTCCCACCATAATATAACCATCATCACCCGGGGCAAGATATTCTCCCTCTACCACAAAGCGAGCCAGCCCGGTCACGGCATCTTCTCGCACCGGATCAATACCCGCCACCCGACTGGAAACAAGGTCACGCAACTCCTGGGGGTCACGTCTGGTACGATAATTGGCTTCAATCGTCCCTCCTTCGGTGTAGCGAGTCGAATAACCAGCAACCGAAGGTAGTGTTCCTAAAATAGATAAAAGTTCATTGCTCCGCTCAATAAATTCTTCACCGGTCGGAGTAGTGATCAAAACATCACCAGTATATTGATCGCGATACGCCTTGACCGACCCTTCAATCAAACCTACCAGAATACCTGTCACTACGACCAAATTCATAAAGGTCAACATCATGACAAATATAATGAGCACGGTCGTCCAAATACTGGCATGACGCACTTGGCGAAATCCGAGGAACCAAGCAACTTTTAGAGTATTACCAAACATTTTATTTTGCGATAGCAACTTGTTCACCACCTAGAAGTCCGGCTTTAATTTCGATATATCCATCTGTACTACGCAAACCTAAAGCAACTTCTTTTTCGGTTTCTTTGCCGCCTCTACCAATAGTTACAACATAGGGCACACCATCGGTACGATAGCGCACAGCGCGGGCTGGCACCGCCAAGACATTGTCTTTACGACCAGTTGTTATTACCACATCGGCGGTCATACCCGAGGCAATTTGTTCAGTTTTAGTATCAAAGGCTAGACGAGCTTCATAAACCGGTACCCCATCAACAATCGTTTCTGAACGGTTGACCGACACCACCCTGGCCGGCAGCGACAGCTCACTGTCTAGGGCATCGATAGTAACCGTCGCCGTATCCCCAATATTTACTTTTATACTATCGATTTCTGGTAAATCGACTTTTACCCCCAGCTCACCGGCCGACATTATTGAGATAGCCGAAGCATTGGCCGAGGCGGACTCGCCCGGGTCGATATTGACCGCGGTCACCACTCCGGCAAAAGGGGCCGAGATAACCCGCTCACCAATTTCGGCATCAATCTTGGACACTTCGGCTTCGGCGCGTTCCAGTTGGGCTTTGGCAATAGAATCGCCATTTAGACCCTCACGCAGATTTGATTCGGCGGTTTGAATAGCTGATGTTCTTTCGCGCACTGCCTCTTCATAGGCATTGCGATTGTCTGCGTACACCGTACTTTTTGGATTGGGTAAGTTTATGTACCAAATCGTATCATGATAATCAGTCAAATCATCGGAAAATGATACATATAAACCTCTCGTACCCAACTTGGTGGCCGTAGTTTTACTAATTTCCACAGTTGGGGTTGACTCTAGATCGAAGGTTCTCAATTCTAAATCGTTGACAGAGCCAGCAGATTTACGATTAATGATAACTTTATATCTTCCTTCGGGACCAAGATAGGTCCCACTTACAACGGGTGGGGTTTGAGTATAAGTAGAGCTAGACGGCTCGGCCTCAAGACCAGATGACAATAAAGTGCGATAGGCGCTCTCAACCAGAGTATCCTGCTTCTTTTTTACCGCTGACAAATCGATCTGGGTATTGGCCAGTTCTGCCCGTTTTATGGCCACATCAGCGCGGGCCGAACGCAACTGCGCGTACAATGTTCCTAAATCTAGACTAGCCAGTGACTGGCCAGCAAAAACATTGTCACCTTCTTTAACATTTACGGCCCTCACAATACCAGTTACCGCAAAACCCATATCCGATACAATATCAGCTTCAACTCGGCCAGAGATTTTGACCGTTTCCACTAAATCTTTTTTGTCGGCAGAGACAATTTCACCATTACCATTGCCCCCAAAAATTAAAAATAGGACTAGCCCAATAAATACTACTACCAAAAAACCGCTAATTATAACATTGCGCCGGGAAGCCATCACTAAACTTTTTATTTTTTCAAGTTTGTTTTTAAACATAAAAGCAAAATAATAGAAACTAGATAACCTGAGCCATTGTCCGGGATCTCACTTCTGGGAAACCCACGGTTTTCCCAATCCTTCCTCCACGGGGAAACTACCCTATTCCCTGTCTCGCCTTGTTCGACATCGGGAATTCCCGCTACGCAGGACCGGATGAATTGAAATCAACTTTCAATTCATGCCCCGACCCCCTTTGGGTTCGACCCCGACCATTGTCAAATTAGCTCACGCTAATTTATGAGCCATTGTCCGGGATCGAACCGGAGACCTCCCCCTTACCATGGGGGTGCTCTACCGACTGAGCTACAATGGCTTTGTCAGACCAAAGAGTACTATTTTTTGTCCCTTTTTTCAAGACAGGGTTATATAACTAAAAAATTTATTGCTTGACCAATTGACCCGTGGTAATAGAAAAAACTAAAGTCTGGGGAACAGTGGGCACCGCTGAAAATGGCTCGTCGGGCTTTCTGTCAAAAATGTTGACCGCTATTTTATTGTCGGTACTTATTACCTTCTCTACCTTAATCCTGTCACCAATAAATTCATCATCTAATTGAGTAAACCTGCCTCCTGTTTTTTCAAATAATACCAAATAGACAAAAGTGCCACTACCGCCAGTGTTGGCGGCCACTGGAGCGGCAACATAATCTTTACCGTCTAGTTTGATAGCTGTTGCCTCTTTTAAAAGGAAAATGATACTGCCCTGATTTTTACCATCTTGAAAATCAACAATATCGGCCGAAAGTTTGACCTTGATTTCTAGCCCGGGAACAATAAACTCGGTTCCGATTAAATCGTTGCCCACCAAACGCGAATAGGTGGTGGTAGTAGTCGCCGCATCGTCCACCTTCACCTCATTGTCCCCTGTCCAGAGCGGCAAGCCAAAATAAATTGAAAAACCAATTACAATTAATAGAAAAATTATCAGGTAAATTTTGTTCATTACTTAAATTTTAGCACAAATACACAGGTAAATATAATTTTTTATTTTTGTTTATGCTATAATATTTTTATATGAAAGAAACAAAAGCATCGGCGCTCGCCGGATACTTTGCTCGTAATTTTTTTGTTGTTCTAGGTCTAGTCTTGGTCTGGCGCGGGGTCTGGTATATTTTAGATGGTCTAGATTTTATTTTTCTGTCCGGCAATCATCTGCTCTCCGGCATCTTGGGGGTTATTTTGGGAATGCTTCTCTTGTATCTGCCAGACAAAGATTTGAAAGAAATTTCTAAGCTCTAATTTATTTGTAAACTATTTATCACAGTATTTAACAGTGTGATAATTTTTGTTTTATCAAATTCGGTCACCGTTCCCTCTTCA
>JAUPVZ010000042.1 GCA_030916795.1 Patescibacteria group bacterium | reverse complement strand
TTTTGGTACCGACTTTGTTTTATCTAAAATTGACGGTGAAGAAGTCCCCCACGCACATATCTGGGTCAACCCCGACCAAAATGCCCCCGGCGACAAAAAAGATTTTGCAGGAAACAGGGAAAAGATTGTGCAAAATATGTAAATACAAAAAGAAGCCGGAGGAAATTTCCTCCGGCTTGTTAAGAGATGAATAATCTCTTACTTACTTCACCCCGTCTCCTTCGGGCTGGGTCGGCTCGTTCGACTTTCCGCCCGGCCGCGGTACCGGGCGACCTTTCGGGCCGGACACAATACCGTGACGGATCATACCGCCAGGCCTGGGCATCGCTCTACCCTTAGGACCAGAAATTACACCCACTCTCTCACCTCCTTTCGAGTCAACCACAACACAGTACGAAATGGCGCCCCCGGGTCTGGGCACAGTGCGGCCTTTGGAACCGGACACTATAGACATGCTTCACCTCCTTTCAATCCAACATTCTCACAAGCCGAGGATGGGTGACCAGACGCCCATCTCTTGCTCGTGAAGGTTCTTGACCATTTCGGCGTACCCTGCTGGCAGGAACCCCGGCCTAGCATTGATACCCGTCTTACCGTTTAAGGTCGGCAGGTAAAACTCGCCGTCCCAGCGCAGATTTAGTTCTGCGCCCCACAACAGGCTTTGTGGTCGGTAAATTATCTCTGTCCCGGATGGCAGTTTGGCCAAAAGCCCATCACCTTCCACCTGGTCCGGCACCCACGGCAAGTCTTTCAAAATCGGCGCCAGGTAGCGAACATGGTCCAAATCGTACAGATTCACGATCTTTGGCACACCACTCAACAGCGTTTCGAAAGCTCTCCAACACGAAGCCTTATCGTCAAAGCCTACTACTCCTCGTTCGACGACCGCCTCAGCAGTAGAGATCATGGCCACCGAGAGTGGCACGTCATAATCGACCAATATCTGCTCAAACTCGGCCCAGTGGCCGATGTTCATAGGCGACAAGCAAGAGGAGGCGATCGGATCATATCCCATATTTTTTAGTTTTAGGATAGCCGACCAGGCTTTTTGAAACGCTCCCACCTTATTGCGTTGCCGATCATGGTCTTCCTCAACACCATCGAGGGAAATACTGACGTGATCGAGTCGAGCCAAAGTTTCCGCTGGCAAATTGAAAATGGTGTAGCCATGATCGGTGACTCGGACTTTTTTCACTCCCGCTTTTAGACAAGCGTTTATGAAAACGAGCCCCTTTGGCGTCACCATCCGTCCCGCATAATCCACTCCGGCCTGCCAGCTCTTTATTAATTGCGCCTGCTTTTTCCAGTCCGTGACCGGTACCTCCTCTAGGTCGTGGTGCCAGAAACAGTGTCGACAAGACAAGTTGCAGACAGCGACAATGGTCGCCACCACCCGCAGCGGCGTCATCTCCGCCGGGTCGCCTAAGGTGCCGTTCAGCCATCTATGTACCAACATATCCTCAGCCTCCAAGGTTGTGAGTGTAAAGATCGTCTAAAAGCATCATAAATAAATTGCGCGGTCAATATTTGAAATAAAGCTTAAAATAGAGCATTCGGCCAAAAACCTTTACAAATAAGCCTACAAAGGATATTATAAGTGACGAAAATAACGTCACTTATAATATGTTTAACGATGAAGAAATAAAATTATTAGGCTTGAGCTCCCGGGAAAACCATCTCCTCTCTGGCCTTTTAGGTGAGGACGCTCTATTAATTACCGCCATTGCCCGCACTACTCGCCTAAAACGCACCACCCTCTATTCCCTACTCGACCGCCTCCACGAACGCGGCCTCGTGATTAAATCCCGCCGGGGTAAACGCTGGTATTGGCAACTTGCCCCCGAAAAACAAATCCAGGAAAAGCTCTTTGCTTTGGCCGAGCGCCACCGAACGACTCCCGACCCTCATGAAAAAGAACTGGGTATTATTGCCTCTCAAGACACCGAATACAAGCTGTACCGGGGCCAGAAAAAACTCGGCACTATTTACGCCGAGCTCGCCTATTTACCCCGGGGTACCAGGCTTTTTGGTATCCAACCCAATGAATCAATCGCCAGCGTTATTAAAAACGCCCCTAGCAAAATAATTGCGAATATAAATGAATCATTTAAAAACCGAGGTATCATTATCGAGGCGATTTTAGCAGAAGACTTTGTCGAACAATACGTCCGCATTTTACGCACCGAAAACATACCTCCAGCCGAAATACTCCGCACCTTCGGCGAAAGATTAGCTATCACCACTTATGTCCCGAAAGGGACTCTAGATTTTAACGCCGAGCTTATCTTCTATGGCAACACTCTCCTTATTTTGGATTGGCGCGAACTTTCGGCCGTAGTCATTAAAAATAAAAACGTAGTAGGTATATTGAAGGCAATGTTTGACCTAGCCAAACTCGCTGGGCGGCGAGTTGATCAAAACAAAAAAGTGGCCGACGTTATTGGTCCGCAGTGAAAACCCAAAAAAATATTAGCGAAGGGCCTCTACCCCCGGCAGGGTCCCTTTGGCAATAAACTCGAGCATCGCTCCGCCCGACATCGACAAATAATTAAAATCCTTACTCAAATGGGCCCGTTCGATAGCCACCACCGTGTCGCCACCCCCAACTACTGAATAAGCTTTACTCTTGGCCACCGCTAGAGCCACCGCTTCTGTCCCCTTGGTAAAATTCTTTTCACAATTACCTAATGGGCCATTCCATAAAATAAATTTGGCTCTTTCAATTTTGTCGCTAATTAAATTTATTGTGTCAGGCCCCGCATCTTGGATATTATCCTGCTTTCTAATATTGTCAGGCTTTTTTATTTGGCGCGAATCTTTGGTTTTGACCACTACATCAATAGGTAGTAGCACTTTTTTGTCTTTTAGAATATCCACCAACCCCTTCACCCCTTCATCAACCAAAGATTTACCAATCTCAAACCCCATTTTGCGCCACAAGAGATGGGCTAGTGCCCCACCGACAAAGACGGTATCGGCCTTGGGTAATAATTTTTTGATTACCGGCAATTTGGTTTCAAACTTGGCCCCACCTAAAATAAGGACAAAGGGGTGGGCCGGCGCAAAAGCTTTGGCTAGTTGCTCATATTCTTTGGCAAACGACAACCCAGCATAGCTAGGAATATACTTGGGTACGCCTACAATCGAGGCATGAGCACGATGTGACGCCGAAAAGGCTTCGTTTATATAAATATCCGCCAAACCGGCTAAACGTTTAGCAAAAGTTTCATCATTTTGCTCCTCTTCTTTGTATTGCCGGATATTTTCTAACAATATCAGCTGGCCATTAGTCATATCTTTAAACTGATTGTCTGCAAAAAGAGTTTTGGAAAATTCTACCTTTATATATTGCCCCAAAGCTTTGGCGACCGGCGCCAAACTCTCACCCCCCTCTCTGCCTAAATGAGCCAAGACCAAAACTTTGGCGCCCCGGCTAGTGAGATACTCTAGGGTTGGTATAGCCAGCCGCAAACGACTGTCATCTACCACCCGACCTTTTTCAATCGGAACATTAAAATCAGCTCGCACCAAGACCCTCTTGCCTTTTAGGTCCTTAATTTTTAAATCTTTAAGCGTTTTAAATGGCAACTTGGGCATAATTATTTTGTTTTATCAGCTATTTGTAAGATTTGTTTAAAATGTTCCGGTACCAGCGACTCTCGGCCCACCAATAGTCCATCCGCCCTACCTTCTTTAATAAAATCTTGGGCATTTTTGGGATTTACCGAACCACCATACAACACCGGCAAAGACAACGCCGTCTCATTGCCTGCCATACTAGCGAATATTTTTCTGATAAACAGCGCATTGTGCAAAAAGTTTTCAGGATTGTCGGCAAGACCCGCCCCACCACCTATCGCCCACACCGGCTCATAAGCAATCATAATGTCTGCATAATAATTTTTTTTCAAATCGCCCAGACAATTGCCAATCTGTCGGCGCAAAACTTCTAAATATTCACCATGATTATCACGTTTATCTTCGCCAATACAGACTATTGGCTTGAGCCCCAGCCGCAAAGCGGTTTGGATTTTTTCTCTAATTATTTTGTCTGTCTCCCCCTTGGCCCGTCTTTCGGCATGACCAACAATACAATAACTAGCACCACTGTTTCTACCCATCGCCAGAGACACCCCTCCGGTATATGACCCCTTGTTTTCTACCTCACCGTCCTGCACTCCCCAAAAAAGCTTTTTAGATGGTCGCGGGGGCACCAGTAGAGGTAAATAGATATTCGGCGGACAAATAATTGTCTTTACTTTGGTTAAACCACCAGACATCCTCTTAACCTGCCCCGCTAGGGCTTTGGCCTCCCGCGGAGTTTCGGGATTCATTTTCCAATTAGCCACTACAAAAATAGACTTAGATTTCATAGCCAGATTATATCACAGTGTTTATTTCAAACGACGAAGTTTGGCAATCGCCTCATTGAGGTCAATCTTGCCCTGTAGAGCTAAAACAAAAATATCCTCACTTAACTTCAAAAAGCTATTATTTTTGGCTAAATTTATGATCTCTTGGGGCTTTTGACCATCACCAATCGCTTTGGCCACCAATTTGTCAACCACCAATCCCTCGGTGGCATAAATATACCGACGATCCTTGAGTGGTAAATCTAAACCTTGCTTTTTTACCTTAAAATTAGCCGTCAGAAAGTCAAAATTATTATCGACAAGTCCCGCCAAGACCAGCTGTTCTTTTATTTTTTCGAGATCAACATAGCCCCTCAGGTCTTTCAGCTCATCTGGTTCTAGTTTGCCTGCCACCACCGGCCCGACGAGCGCTGCCAGGGGTTCGATTCTAATAAATATTTTTGACACCGCCGATAAAATATATCGATCGGGTAATAATTTTTCTGTTTTAGCAACAATATCCACTAGGCTTTCGGCGACTAGGCCCACCACTACTGTAGCGCCTCGTCCCGCTACCCCCGCGAGCAAGGCGAGTGTCTGGGGTGAATCTATTTCTTCAACAAAAATCGTATCAAAATCATATGGTAATAGCTGGCGCAAAATATCCGCCACCGGCTTTTTACCCGACTCAACTTGTTCAACATGAAAAAGATATTGCTCTAGCTTTTTTTCAATCGATAAAACATTTTTTCCACTCCTTACCGCCTCGCGCGCGAGGTTATAAAAAAATTCTTTATTATAAGACAAATCACTACTACCCACGACCACCAGCCCCCCGTCTTCTATCACCCTCTCCACGGCGTCCAAATTTTCGCCCCATAAACCAAGCTCTGAGAGCACACCAGCCCGTTGGTTAAACAGTGCCCGTTTAGACAAGGGCGTCGCAAATTGCCCCACTGGCGCGAAATCATATTTAGTAAACAAATCTGGAAACCCCGCCGACTCTACTAGCCGGTTACCAATATGTGGGTTGGTGGTCATGGCCTCGTACAACTTGTGACCAATGCGGTACCTGACCGCTGTCTCGCTAGGGGTAACCTCGATCATTATCCGTCTGGCCCCGGCGGTGCTGGCATCGCGGAAAAGCAGGTCCGCAATATTTCCCAAGTCTCGTTCGCTTTTTTCGGTTGATAATTTTGTACCCAAATCTCTCAAGGTCTGCCCAAAACGGCTCCCTCGCTCGCGTTGATAAAATAGCAAAAGTTTTCGCACGAGAGATTCTGGAGCGAGGCGAGGTAATATTTTTTGTTCAGTATTTAAAACTTTTTTAGCATCGAGAATATCACCCAATTTTAGCCCGATCACTTCTAAGCCATCATCAGTTTCTCTGACCGCAATAATATTATGCGCTCGGGCGACTGGCTCGGGGATCTTGGCCAACACTTCATAAGGGATTTTGTCTTCCCACTGCCCAAGAAAAGGTACGCCAGATGCTCTGGCCTCGAGTCGGCGCAAGTCATCACCACCAATCAAACCCTGGGCCAAAACTATTTCTGACAAAGAAACACCTTTGGCTTTGGCTTCCTCTGCCAATACATCTAGCTCGGCGCGAGAGGCAATACGAGCGGCCAGTAAAAGTTCTTTTAAAATCGAGGAGTCAATAAACATTAGAAATAATTATAACAAATACTTCACCAAAAATCCCCGCGACAGGCGGGGATTTTTGGTAAAAAACTTTTAGTAGAATATTTTAGTATGACCTTGGCTTACATCCCAAAGACATTACTTCAATATCTTTCGCTCCTGCGGCCCCACAATTACCTTTCCACCCGATCGAATATATCTTACCGTTATAAACATCCAATACAGGCATAGATACAGATGGAGCAGTCCCGCCTTTACAATTTACCCCACCCACAACTGCCTCAAAAGGAACACTCTGAGTATCAACAATCCTCGGACATTTAAGCACACAACCTCTTTCATTATTACAATTAAGCTGGCCCTCCCAAGTAGTATTAGTTGGAGCATCATCTCGAAAAAACTTGCCCCCTTCCGTCTTCACCCCACATTCAAGACCATTACGAGCCCCGTCCCACCAACAAGTGATGGCATCGTAGTAGACCTTATTATCTTTCCAAGTTGCGCCACCACTAGCATCGGAAGTTAAGACTTTAGAGAGACCCGGTTCACCCCCTTTTATTTTTACTGTCCCCTCTACTTCTACATATCCAGCACCGTTATTGCCATAGCCAAACACAGTCATAACTTTTCTCAATACCCCGGGCGTACCACCTGTCGGCAAATCATGGGCCCATAATTCTAACCCACCAGTATTACCTTTATTACCCAGAATTCGATATTGGTTACTGCCGGGTTTTAGATTTAAGATTGCATCTGCTGCCGCTGTGCCTACTGTCGGATCACCAATCGTCAGACCTAAGTCAGTAAGACGCATACGCTCTTTTACTCCATTGTTACCATTGGTCTGCCATGTAAATATACCGCCGCCACTGCCGTTATAGGCCAGCACCTCAGTAGCAGAGCCCACAGCATATCCATAACTGCCAGTGGACCAGCCGGTATCAGCATCAGTAGGATCCTCACTACTACTCCTCCGAAAAGCAATCCGACCACCGTTAGAATTTTTAGCACCAACTAGCAGGGCACCAGCGACTTCTGTTTTATAGCCAGTCTCTACTGTGCTGACACCAATACCGACAGTACCAGTATTGGTATTATATATATTATTACCTGACGTTGCCCATGGACCACCGCCTACAGAAGAGGTGTCAAAACAAACGCCACCAGTTGTACAAATCCTATTTACGGTCAATTTGCCCGCAATATTTACATCATCAAACAACCTTATAAGTCTTGGTTGCATCGGCACACCTTCGGCCACCACTACACCACCGTATACATCAAGAGATTGAGGACTAGTATTTTTGTATCTAATATAGCCAACATCTTTACCTTCCAAATTAAAGGCACCAAATTGAAGCCGTCCTAATTCGGACGCAGAAATATTATTACCATCAACACCAATTGTACCGTTCACTTGTAACTTGGTAGCCGGAGAAGCTGCCCCTATGCCAACACGATCATTTACCAAATCTATAATGAAAGGACTGCTAATAATCGAGTTGCCTGGGTTAGTGCCGGCCGGTGAAGTAACTTTAGAAATTCTAAAAATAGAATCCTGGACATTCATACGAACGTTTTTGTCTGTTTGATCGTTTTGATTTAACAAAATACTTGGGGCAGCATTTTCCCCAATAATCTGGCCACTAGAAAGTAAAGTACCAAAGGCCGTCAGTGATCCATCGACACGAGTGGTACCATTTACCTGCAACCTACTCGTAGGAGCCATATTACCAATACCCACGTTACCACCGGGAGCAATCATTAACATTTCTCCGTTCGCTCCAAACTTATACCGATTAGACAAAAAGGTGAGTGACGCACTAGAACCACCATCTTTATTGGCAGCAATTATAGCGTCGGTACCATCGGCACCACCGTTACTAAAGAGGATATTAACAATCCCCGTTTTAATGTGAAATTTTGTCTGGGGGTTGGCCGTACCAACGCCAACATTGCCAGTTAAGTTTTTATTATAAATATTCGCTTGGTTGGTCGAAGATGCCCATTTAGAATCGCCTCCGGTATTATTTGTAACTTCAATACAATCATCCTCATTAGGACCCGAACATTTGTAAATATTAGAAGCATAAAGATTGGCCCAACGGCGAGTCGGACTACCGAGGTTATACTTATTATCGAGATGAGGTCCCACACTACCGTAAACCTGTAATTTAAATAGTGTTGGGTCAACCACCGTTCCAACACCCACATTGCCAGAATTTAGATTGATTGATAATGGAGTAGCGGCAATACTATTGCGAGAACTTACTCGATTAAAGCTAAGAAGGTTATCTTCAACTTGGATCCGAGCATTAACACTAGAATTATTAGTATCAAATAAAACCAAACTTGGAGAATCATTTCGACTCATCAGTAGACCACTGGCCGATATAATACCGTTTACTGTTAATTTATAGTTTGGGGTAGTTGTGCCTATTCCCACATTTCCATCTAATTTATTACTTATATTGTTTGTCGTACCTATTCTTTGCCATAGACTATCCCCGCCGCCAGTTACTGGGCTACAGCTACCAGGGCCAGTACAGGTACTAATTGTTCCAAAAACATTTACATCATCAAAAAGCTCAATCAAACGTCGGCCACGAGGGTCATTAGGATCAGTAGTATTAATACGGCCACCAAAAATCTTTAGTGCCTGACGATTATTTGGTGTTGTTGACGCTGAGGTAACATAGTGCAGCTTTCCTATTTCAGGAATATCCCTACTTTTTACCCCTAGACCCAGATCGAGAAAATTTCGATTGGAGATACCAATCGTGCCATTTACATGGAGCCGTCTTTCAGGAGCAACCCCCAACCCCAGAAAACCCTCTTTGTTTTGCGCCGTCCCACTCACATTGATCGGCGTTGCTGTATTACAAGGACCAGGACCAGCCGGATCAGTCGGATTACATTGTGGGTCCGACCAAGCCGCATAGGCCACCCCTGAAGCCAAAAAGACAATAGCAACTGAACCGAGAATTAATGAGGCCTGCTTTAGTGGTGACGAATATTTCATAAAATTTAGCTAAATAATTAATTATTTTTAATTTTGTTCTAACCTTTTTAATATATTTAATTTCTCGGCTTCACTTGGCCCGGCACTATTATCGTCTAAAGATTCAATAATAGCTCGCTTTTCCGTTTCGCTTAAATTGGAGTTGGCCATAGAATCCTGTTCTAGCCGATTTAATATCTTTATCTTATCGGCTTCAGACAATTCTTCACTAGAACCAAACTTTTTAGACGACCATATCGCCGCCGCAAAAATCAACACCAAAAATAAAACAATAACCCCAAGCGCAATAAACCAAGCTTTGCGTTCGGTGGTAGGGCCACTCGCCAAAGGTGAGGCCGGAGAAGAATTTAAATTATTATCCATTTAATTTAATTGCGGGTGGTCAAAAACCAGACCTAAACCTTCAGAAAAAATTATACCAATTTACCCACTGATAAGGTAGCCAAAACATTATTTTTATGTTGATAACTTGATAGTTTGCACCCCTATTGACGTAATATGATAGTTTGATATTATATAAAAACGATAGAGAGCAGTTATGTCCGCCCACGAAGTGCGGATTTTTTATTAAAATATATTACAAAAATAATATGATTGATCTAAAAGCGCTAAATGCCGCTTTGGGCGAACTAGAAGAGGAACGGAATATCCCCCGGGCCAAAATAATGGAGGCTATTTCCGATGCCCTAGTTGCGGCCTACAAAAAGGATTACGGCAAAAAAGGTCAGATTATCAAAGCCGAATTTGACTTAAACACCGGCAAAGCCGAGTTTTATCAGGTCAAAATTGTGGTAGACGACACCACTGTCCGTCCACCAGCCGAGACCGACGAAGAGGTAGCCCCCGAAAAACCAGTGGTAGAAGAAGGTGAGGAAATTGTCGAGGAACGCCCCCGTTTCAACGAAGAGCACCATATCTGGCTCGAAGATGCCCAAAAGATAAAACGTGATGTTGCTCTAGGCGAAGAACTAGTCTTCCCACTAGAGGCCAAAGACGACTATGGTCGTATTGCCGCCCAAACCGCCAAACAGGTTATCATCCAGCGTATCCGTGAAGCCGAAAAAGTGTCTATCTTAGACGAGTACGAAGGCAAAGAAGGCGAGATTATAAATGGTAAAGTCCAAAAGATAGAGCGAGGCAATGTCTTTGTCGACCTAGGTCGCACAACCGCTATTTTGCCTTACGAAGAACAAATCGCCGGTGAATTTTATCGCCAAGGGGAACGAATCCGCGCCTATCTGTATCTAGTAGAAGACACCCCTCGAGGTATTGCTCTTAAACTCTCTCGTTCTCATCCCAAATTTGTTGAGGGGCTCTTTGCTCTCGAAGCGCCCGAGGTCGCCTCGGGCGCAGTGGAGATAAAAGCTATCGCCCGTGAAGCTGGTGCGCGCACCAAAATCGCCGTCACCTCCCACGACCACTCTATTGACCCAGTGGGCTCGATGGTCGGCCAGCGTGGCGCTCGGGTCAACACAGTTATTGCCGAATTGGGTGGTGAAAAACTCGATATTATTGAATGGTCAGAAAATCCCGCTTCGTTTATTACCAATGCTCTTTCCCCCGCCAAAGTGACCAATGTCACAGTCAACGAAGAGACCCACCAAGCCACTGTCGATGTCCCAGTTGACCAATTCTCCCTAGCGGTGGGCAAAGGCGGTCAAAATGTTCGTCTAGCAGCCAAACTCTCTGGCTGGAAAATAGATATTTCCACGCCCGACAACCTGCCCGAACTAGACAAAACTCCCGCGGAAGAAGAAAAAGGGCCTGAAAGTGAAGTGATAGAGACTGAATAAAACTTAATTTAGCAAAATAACCATCAAATAAATATGAACCTTTGGCACGACATATCCGCCGGCGAAGCCTCGGCCCTCAATGTAATTATCGAAATCCCCAAGCTATCTCGGATCAAATATGAGCTAGACAAGGACACTGGGCTTATCCATGTTGACCGTGTTTTGTACTCTCCAATGCATTACCCTGCCAACTATGGCTTTGTGCCCCAAACTCTCTGGGATGATGGCGACCCACTAGATGTGCTGGTTATGAGCCACGAACCCTTTTTCCCAGGTTGTCTCGTGAAAGCGCGCCCCATCGGGGTGATGGAAATGACCGACGATGGGGATTCTGATGCTAAAGTGTTGGCGGTACCAATAAAAGACCCTCGCTACAATAATATTAAAAATATCACTGACCTAGACCCCCACACCCTCGAAGAAATCAAGCATTTTTTCAAGGTCTACAAGGATTTACAGAAAAAAGAGGTCATGGTGGCGGACTGGCGAGACAAAAGCGAGGCCGAAAAGGATATCAACCACTCATTAGAGCAGTACCAACAAAAATACCCCAAAAACTAGCTGGGCCAGGTATTGTGTGGCGCAATTTGCCTAAAAATGCTATACTAGTCAAGTGGCTGGTATAGCATTTTAGCTTAATCCAGCCCTCAAACTATGAAATCTCTAATCACTAAATTAGCTATATTGTTAGCCGTATTTTCTCTAGCCACCCCCGCTTTGGCCACTATCCAAGACCAGGCGCGGGCCAATCGTGAATCTTTTTTGCGGTTGCAAAAAGAGCCCCAGGCCGAGGTGCCCGGCAATGCCACCAGCACCGAATCTAGACTTCGTTCTCTAGACGACAGGGTAAACGAGATCAAAGAACAGGCAATTTTGATAAATTACAATCGAATTATTGCCAAGTTGGAGGTCTACAACACCTACCTAGGCAATGTAAACACTCGTCTGGGCGCCAAGATTGATGCCGATAAATTGGCCGGGATAGACACAGAGGAAGCTAGTGGCTATGTCGTATCTGCTGGGCTAGACCTAGCCGAAGCTAGTACCACTATTGCCCTAGCCAAAGCCAGCTCGACTGAAGTATTTCTAAATGACAATCCAGTCGAAGCTTTAAGCGTAATTAAAGAACGCCTAGCCAAGTCCTCTACCCTACTACAAGGAGCGCGTGAAAAAATTGTTTTAGCTATTAACAGCTTAAAAACTGACAAATAAAATGGCCAAAACCCCAATGGAGGAATTGCGCTCGGTTGATGGCACCAAGGGCCCGATGTTTGCTACGGTTATTATTATCATTGTCCTACTTATCGGTGGGGCCACGGTGTTCTATGGCCAGTTCAAAAAAAGCCGTGAATGGCAAAAGGCCTACAACAATGCCGAGATAACTTCTGAACAAACCTCCAAAGTGGCACCAACCAGCACTTCGACCGACCTCTCTACTATTGAGACCGACCTAGAGGTGACAGACCTTTCCTCCCTAGACGCAGATATTGATTCTCTCCCAACTACTATTTAGTAAGAAAATCCTCCCCCAAGCGCCTCCGGCGCTTGGGGGAGGATTTTGCCTTTTCCTAATTGTTCGTGTAGATTATTAGGGCTATGAACAACATCCAAATCGAAAAATTACCCGATTCCGAAATCGAAATCACTGGCGAAGTGCCAGCGGATATTTTTATGGCGTTGTGGCCCACCACGCTCAAGCGACTAGCTGCCAAAGCCGAAATCACCGGCTTTCGTCCTGGCCACGCTCCCGAGAAAATTGTTTTAGAAAAAATCGGCACCGAGCGTATCTTGTTTGAAATGGCCGAGGAAATTCTCCAAACAACTTATCTAGATATAATTATCGCCAAAAAGCTGTCCGCTATTGGCGAGCCAGCTATCACTATCACCAAGATTGCCAAGGACAACCCTTTGGGTTTTAAAATAAAAACTGCTGTGATGCCCGAGTTTACCCTACCCGACTACAAAAAAATTATTAAAGAAGTGAGTGCCAAACACCAAGACCAAGTCTCGGCCACCGACGACGAAGTGGCCAAGGCGCTAGAAGAAATAAAGCAAATGCGTCAAAAGCAAGACCCCGACGCCAAACCGGTAGAAATAGATGATGATTTTGTCAAAACCTTGGGTGACTTTTCTTCGGTTGAAGATTTTAAAACAAAATTGAAAGAAAATATTCTGAAAGACAAACAAAATCGCGAACAAGAAAAGCGACGCCTGGCGACCATTGAAGAGATTGGCAACCAGTCAAATGTCGTCATACCCAAACTGCTTATCGACAATGAGCTAGACAAGATGCTGGCCGAGATGACCAACCAGATCGAGCGCATGGGTCTAAAGTTTGAAGACTATCTAAAACATATAAAAAAGACCTCCGATGATTTGAAAACCGCTTGGCAAGATGATGCCAAAAAGCGGGTGAGCTTTGGTTTGGTTGTCCGCGCTATTGCCGATGCCGAAAAGATTAAACCCGAACACGACACTGTCCATGCCGAGATCAACCATATTTTGTCCCACAATCCCGAGCTAAAAGGTAAAGTTGCCGAAGACCGTATTCACGCCTATGTCGAAAATGTTATGACTTCCGACTTGGTAATGAAGTTTTTGGATGGGCTCAAATAATTGCCGAGGGCCAATAAATCTTTTATACTCCAATTACTAATTTAATCTAAAAAATATGTTAATTTCTACTGTCATCGACCCTAGTAGTACAGCAAAGCTGACTACGGGGCAAGAAAATCCCTATTTACTATTTTAAATTAAAATAATTTATCCTTTTTATGTTAATTCCTACAGTAATTGAGAAGTCACAGTTTGGTGAGCGCGCCTATGATATTTACTCGCGCCTTTTGCGCGAGCGCATTATTTTTCTAGGAAGCCATATTGATAGCAATGCTGCCAGTATTATTGTAGCCCAACTTCTCTTCCTTGAATCCGAGGATCCAAAAAAAGATATTAAACTATATATCAATTCCCCTGGTGGCTCGGTCACAGCAGCTCTCGCTATGATCGACACCATGGACCATATCGGGCCCGATGTTTCCACTATTTGTATCGGCATGGCTGCTTCAGCCGCCGCTCTTATCTTAGGTGCCGGCGCCAAAGGCAAACGCTTTGCTCTACCCAACTCCGAGATGATGATCCACCAGCCACTAGGTGGTATCGAAGGCCAAGCTTCCGATATCGAGATTACCGCCCGGAATATTATAAAAACCAAAGACAACTTAAATAAAATGCTTGCTCGCTTTACCGGCAAGTCTCTAGCTCAAATTGAAAAAGATTCTGATCGCGACTTCTATATGTCCGCCGACGAAGCCAAGAAGTATGGCTTGATCGATGAGGTGATAAAGCCGAAGGGGGCAAAAAAATAGGGCGCCCGGAAATGTTTTTCGGCGAGCACACATAATTTTCTGCTGAAAATTTGCTCTGCTCGGGCCGCCCGCCCTGCGCAAGGCTCGGCGAAAAATATTTCCTCGCTCAGTAGGGGTAAAAAATCCAAGACCAACCTTGGATTTTTTGGTAAAAGAAAACCCGTGGTGCAAAGCGCACCACGGGCAAGCGAACAAAAATTAAACACCTAGGCGACGCCTAGTATTCGATGAAGCCAATCTCCAGATCGACTTCGCCAAAGCCTTCAGGGAAGGTGTACGACACCTCCGGAAAACCAAGGGGAGCATCGGGACAGCAGTAGAGGCCGAGAACACTGAGGGGCAATTCTGTTGCCCAGACATCCCCGGCGCCATCTCGGATGATCATGACCGCGCCGTCTTCTTCT
>JAUPVZ010000041.1 GCA_030916795.1 Patescibacteria group bacterium | reverse complement strand
TTGCAGCAATAGACGCAGTCAGAAGTGTAGGTAATATTGGTGCACATATGGAAAAAGATATTAACCTGATTGTTGATGTTGAACCGGGAGAAGCTCAGCTATTAATTGAATTGATTGAGCAGCTGGTCGAAGATTGGTATACAACTCGAAAAGACAAACAAGATCGACTCTCAAAAATCACAGGGCTTGCAAGATTAAAGAAAGAACAAAAAGAGGAAGGTAGGCACGAATAACGGCATTCCGAGCATGGTCAAAATGGTAAACTGAAAATCATTCGGAAACCCTTGTGGGACTTGATAATAAAAAGTACGAGTCAGCCAGTTTAAGAAAGTTTGGACTCCAAAAATCATCGCAATCTATATCAATTTATGTCGACACACAAAACCACAGTAGATGAGAAAGTTGTGCTTGATTTTCTACAAGAGAATTTTTCTAATCAAATTTCTAATTTTGAAGTTATTGTTGGTGGCGAGGGTTCGCAAGCCTATAGCTTTAATGTATTGGCAGACCAATACGTGATTAGGGTAAATAAACATTGGACACGAGGATTTAAAAAAGACGAGCGCTCTTTTACTTATTTTGCCTCACCTTCACTGCCTATTCCGAAAGTAATAAAAATCGGAAAAATCAATGAAAATTTGCGTTTTTGTCTATCACAAAAAGTAGAGGGAAAAATTTTAAATGAATTTTCTAGTGCAGAACTAGTCCAGCTATTACCCCAATTGTTTCAGGTTTTGGACATCATCCATACTATAGATATAAGCCAAACAAAAGGCTACGGAAAATGGGATGCCGAAGGAATGGGAGAAAAAACAAGTTGGAAGGAATATATTTTGAGTGTTGATACTTATGCAAAGGGTGAGGCTGGCAAACCGAGTCTATTTGAAACGACTTTTCTAGAAAAAGATTTTTGGGATAAGGCTTACGCTATCCTTGCCGACTTGGTAAAATATTGTCCCGAAGAAAGATTTTTAGTCCACGGTGATTATGGCTTTAATAATGTTTTGTCGGATGGCAATAAAGTCACCGGAGTAATTGATTGGGAAGGTTCGATCTACGGCGATTTCCTTTTTGATATAGCTTGGCTAAGTTTTTGGTCTTACGATCTAGATTATCAGAACTTGTATTTGGAATACTCAAAAAATAAAGGGGTTGAGATTCAAAATTTTGATGAACGGATGCTCTGCTACAAGTTGCATATTGGCCTAGGGAGCTGCAGTTTCTTTGCATATTCGGGTCAGGAGGAAAAGTACAAAAAAGCCAAGGATACTATAGAAAAATTGTTGAATTTGAATTAGTCTAAATAACATTAAATAAATAAAATTTTATGCTCACCCCCGAACAAGAACAATGGCTAGACTCGCTGTCGGACCGCTTGGTAACGATTGTGCCTTATGACCCGCAGTCAGAAGAGCTTTTTAAGATTGTAAAAGAAAAAATTGTCGCAGTTTTAGGGAATGAGGTCAAGGTTGAACATAGTGGATCCACCCTATTTCATATGCCCGGTCAAGACGAAATAGACGTGGCGATTGTGGCCGACAAAGAAATGTTTTCTCAATATATTGAAAAACTGGAGCCAGTATTTGGTCCGGTGCGTTCGCTCTACCCCGACCGCGCGCGGTTTGAAGTAAAAGAGCAAGGAAAAAAGATTGACCTAAAGCTTGTTGATCGCCACCACCCAAACTATATCGAAGGTAAACTGCTCGATGACTATATTATGTCCCACCCCGAAGCATTAGAGCGTTACCGTATTTTGAAAGAAGAATCGGATGGACTAACCAACAAAGAATATTATCGCCGCAAACTATTGTTTAACAATGACATTTTGGCGAAAGCCAAAAGCAGAGGGGAAATAACCCATATTTAGTGCTAGACTATAATTATGAAATCCTTAAAATTTCGACCGCATCTCGTAGAAAAAATATTAAATGGAGAAAAAACTTCTACTTGGCGTCTCTTTGATGATAAAAATCTAGCCGTCGGTGACCAAGTCCAGTTCATAAACTGGGATACCTTAGAGATCTTTGGCTCTGCCGAAATAAACTCAGTTAAAACTAAAACCCTAGGCACCTTGACCGACCAAGATTGGGTCGGCCACGAGAAATTTGCTAGTGAAGCTGAAATGTATGCAACCTATAAAAAATACTATGGTGACAAAGTAAATCCAAATACCGAAGTAAAAATTCTCGATTTCACCTTCCAAAAATCTATTTAACCTTATACCCCCAGTTTAGAAAGTATATATCGGAGTTTGTGATTTGTCTTGACAACTTGAGTATATATGTTAGCTAATATAGCAGAACTTTGGCTCTAAACTCTCGGAAAGGAGAAAATCATGCCTCAGATCTTTGTTGATAATACCAAACCAATGGTGGACCCAAACTTCCCCCTCAGGTGGTGTTTGTGTCCAGGAGAACTGGAGGAACTTCGCAAGAAGAAGGCCCAGAACATCTATCTGGTCATCTCCATCGTCTGGGGTGGTCGAGAAGTGGATCGACTCCTCTATCCGATTGACCAGGTGATGACCTACATCAATCTGCGCCGTGCCGGCACCCACACGCTGAATGCCTTTGTGGTGTTTTGTGATGATGATTCCGGTCATATCAGTGAAAACTGGTGCCCCGGAAAGAGCTATATCAAAAAAGGGCTGGGCTCGAAAAACGGCCATGGCCAACCGGACCACAACCTCTACGACGGGAATGGAGACTTAAACCTCGAAAATATTTCCTGCTTTCAGGGGGGTATCGGTTGGCTACTGGAAGCCAGCTCTGTTGACATAGTTGTCAACGAAGAGTTCTTCGCACCAGAGCCACCGGCCTGGGAACAGCGTTGGGTCAACATGTTCTTTTCTCGAGGCCCTGTGGACCAATGCGCCTACCGCCGCCGCCGTATCTTCGCCTACACGATTCAACCCTTCGTGGTCTTTATCATGTGGGCGTGGTTCGTCTTTACCCGTACCACAGTACTCCTCATGAGCATCTTCCTCATGCGGCGTCACTGGGATATTGCACCCATTCTCACACCATGGGAGTACCGCTTTAAAGACGTCTGGGACCCGCCGAGCTGTGACTATTGGTCCTTCGAAAACGACATCGTCTTTACCGACAAGGACGGTAAGGAGCGGTCATTTTGGTTTGTCCTCTTGCATCCGGTATTGTGGGTCTGTGTGGCGACTCTAGCTACATTTGTCTACTTTATCGCCTGGCCGATGATGATGAAGTTGGCGCCGGTGGTATGGGAGATACGCTATTACCTTATGGGTTTTCTTACCACCTTCGGCGTCTACGGTCTGTTCCGTCTAAAACGCTGGCTGAACCCAGCCCTGTACAAAATAAGGGACGAGGAGAGGGAAAGGAAGGCAGAACAGCGTCGCCTCGAGCGCCAGGACGAGTACTACACCATCTCGCTCTCGGAACTGAGCTGTGAACATGGGAGACAACTACCGGTGAAAATATCGGCATTACCCCCTAGTCGCAAAACACTCAGATTGCGTTTCTACGCAGTGAAAAATGCAGTCTGTCGACCGTTTTCCCTGAAATGAACTGTGTTTGATTTTGTACCCGCCGTCCGGTTTACCGGACGGCGGCTTTTTAATTTATCTTAAAAAATATACTTAACCTCCTACTCCACCCCCACCAACTCCACCTCATCACCTTCCTTCAGGCCATGACGCGCCATAAACCCAGCATTGACCTCCAAGACATAATCTACAGGCACTTCGGGACGATAAACAATCGGATGTTCTGGGTCAAAACTGTTGGGCACATCGGCGGTGATATCTACCACCCTACCACCAGTTATCCACACTAGATCAAGGGGGAAGTTCATATTTGGCATCCAAAAAGAGTGACGCGCTTTTTCGGGCATTACAAACAACATACCAGCATTGTCGGCCAATGACTTGGTACCCGACAAACCTTGGCGCAACTCCTCGGGTGTCCGGCGCACCACCACCGGCACCTCGACATCGCGAATATTGACCACTGTTATGTTTTCTTTTTCTTTGCCCCCAGCTAGGACCAAGAAAATAACCACCAAAAATAGTGCTATGGCCAGTATAAACAAAGTTTGTTTCAATTTAGAATTCATCTATTTTGCGCTTTTTAATTTTTCGGTAATACTCACTACCGCCAGTTCCAGCGGAATTTGGGGCAAAGAGGTGGTACCAATTTGGTCATGGCTTTCGAGTAATTCTTTTAGCACCGCCGAGATTTTGGCCGAGTTGGCATGAGTTGCTAAAGCGGTAAAGAAAATCATCCGCTCTTTGTCGACCATTTGTTCAATATCTTTTTTTATTTCTGGTGCATATTTTACCAACATCGCCAGACGTAGCTCGTCTAAAACACGCCGACTAAAAGTTTTTATATTTCGATTAAGCGTGGCAACTTTTTCCAAAATTTCTAAAGCCGTGTCGGCGCGCGTATCTAAAAGAGCTTGGAGAAAATTGTGGATCAGCCCCACCTCAGGGGTCCCAGTGATATTTTCGACTATCTCGGCGGTGATTTCTTCTCCCCCGGTCCCCGCTAACACTTTTTGCAAAACGCCCAAGGTGTCTCGGAACGAACCATCTCCTAAAAATGCCACTAGTCTTGCCCCTTCGGTATCAATTTTTAATCCTTCTTTTTTGGCAATTTTTTTTACCACTTCTACCAGCACCTCCGACGATGGCCGATGAAAGGTGTGCATCTGGCAACGAGAGATAATAGTATCTGGCACTTTGTGTAATTCGGTCGTAGCTAAAATAAATACCACATGAGCTGGTGGCTCTTCTAGGGTTTTAAGCAAGGCATTGAAAGCCGATTTGGAAAGCATGTGTACCTCATCGATAAGGTACACCTTGATTGGTGACTCAAAGGGCAGGGTACGCACCCCGTCGCGCAACTCGCGCACATCATCGACGCTAGTATTGGAAGCAGCATCTATCTCGTACAAATCTTTTTCGCCACAACCAAGCGCCCGAGCAAAAATACGGGCGACCGAGGTTTTACCGGTACCGCGACTACCATAAAAAAGGTAGGCATGGCCAAATTGGCCACTTTTGGCTTGGGTTTCAAGCGCCGAGACAATATGTTCCTGCCCCGCCACCTCGGCAAAGGTATGCGGGCGATATTTGCGATAGAGAACTTCGTGAGACATAGTTTATTATCTAATTATACCAGCTTTTGGGTCTGCAAAAAATCTTGGACGACCTGTTCTACTTCGGCACTGTTTTCGGTCACCATTAATTTTGCTCGCAAGTCGGCGGCACCAGCAAAACCGTCGGCATATGCTTTGAAATGTTTTTTCATAATTGCAAAACTTTTAGTGTGATCATTGAAAAATTTTTCATTGGTCTCGCCCGGCAAAAACAAATCGGCAAAAAGTTTGGTGTGTTCCACCAACACCCGCAGTTTTTCCGCCGGGATCGGCACCGTTTCGGCAAACAGCCACGGGTTACCATATATCGCTCGGCCCAACATCACACCATCGACCCCGTGTGCCAATACTTTTTCCCGCGCCTCGGCCAAATTTTCAACATCGCCATTGCCTAAAATTAACACCCCCGAACCTGTGGCCATCTTTACCGGGATGTCGGCTAGTTCCCAATGAGCAGATACTTTGGACATTTCTTTGCGCGTCCGAAAGTGAAAAGTGATCGACGCTGGCTTAGCTGAAAGCAAAGCGGGCGTCCAGGTTTCCAATTCAACTTTGTTGTAACCAATCCTAGTTTTTACCGACACTGGCAAACCCCCCGCGCCTTCTTTGGCCGCTATTATTAATTCTTGCGCTAGTTCTGGGTGTCTGATTAGATCAGCTCCACAACCTTGTTTTTCTACCCCCGCATCCGGGCAACCCATATTTATATCGATACCCGCAAAGCCCATCTTGGCCACAAACGCCGCGGCCTCGCGCATTTTGTCAGGTTTAGAGGTAAACAACTGCGCAACAATCGGCTGTTCGTCTGGGGTAAAATATAGCTCTCTCAACAATTTCTGTTGACCTACTGGATGCATCAACCCATCAGCCGAAACAAATTCAGTATAAAAAATATGTGGCCCGTGGGGGCGACTATATTTGGCAATAATCTGGCGAAAAGCCGCGTCGGTCACATCGGCCATCGGCGCTAGGGTAAATATGGGTTTGGGTAGATCTTTCCAAATATTAGAGGACATTGGTAGAAGATTAGCGGAAAAATGGCTTGTTGGAAAGGGATTGTTTGACTTTTGTAGTGATTGTGCTATAATTAGTCATAGAACTTGGAGGGAGAAAGAATGTTCGATTATGTTCCGAAGAATTGTCTTCTGGTTAATGTGCGGACCTTCGAGGTCCAGCCAGAGGAAACCGAAAACATCTCCTCGGCTCACGAGGCGATGAGGGCAATCAATGGCTTTGCGTTGGCTGTCCCGAACGGCCAGGGGTATCGCATCTTTCCGCCAGACATTTGGCGGAATATGTATTATACCCACATCAACCTAGAGGTTGAGCCCGGGGTGCTAGTTATCGGTGTTGGTAACCACCCCACAAACCCAACCAAAATGTTCGCCATCGATTTTGAAAAAGAAATCAAGGCATTTTGGCAACGGGGTTTGGTCCACCTATTGCAGGTCTGTTCGGTCATCAGGATGTATCACCTGATGATGGTGGCCGAACACATCTTGGAGGAGGTGGAGAAACTTGGCCACGAAGTGGCTAGAAACTAGGTGGGATTTGTTTCCCTTGCTCCTAGGGGCGCGCCCGCGCCCCTAGGAGCCTTTTTTATAATTTATTCCAACCCTTCAAACTTATAATATATTTTCTTACCAAAACGTAAATCAACATAGTCTAGTGCACCGCTCGAACGTTCGGCTTGGAACTCGGCCGACTGCCACAAGGCCTTGAGGTAAGAAGAGATAGCCGACAATTTAGTTTCTGCTTTAAACCGTAATTCCCACTCTTTACTCCCCCGCCCCGCAATATCTTGAATAATGAAAAAATAATCTTGATCATTAGATACCCTCACCGCATCAATATCGGCATCAGTTAGTCCAGCAAAATTTAAAATATTTGGCAAAGCACTCACCGCCCCGTCGAGTCGAGCAAAATTGGTAGCGGAAAATGGCTTGGTCCCCTCTGGCTTTACCGGTAATGGGCTGTAAATTACAAACATGACATTTTTAGACAAGCCCGGCGCTGCTGAAAATATTAACCCCGTTTTGTCGGCAAAGTAACAATCGGAACTAGAGGCAGTATCGCCACACCAAATATATTTGGCCTTTCTTTCACTAATATTTATTTCCAGTGTTTTGAAATTTTTTACCTTTAGGTCCGCATAGGCAATATAGCCCGAGGTCTGCATAATGTCCCGCCGAATTTCTTCTTTGGGATATATTAAGAAATTATTTTTAGGGAAAATAAAAAAATACGATCCTTGCAGTTTTTTCTCGACGACCTGTTTTATCTCCTCGGCCGAGGTAACCTTGGTCCCAACAACTTTTATCTCGGTTATTTGCAGACTACTGTGCCTCATCGCAAAGACCCCCAGCAGCAACACAAAAACTACCACTATTATAAACACTTTCACGCGCACACTTTTGTGTCGCTTGCGCTCGGCTAGTTTCTGGCGCCGCAAATCGTCCCGCGCATGAACCGCTGGTCGAGGGGCAACTTTATTGATTGGCACGGATGATTTCTTGACCGACATATTTCTGCAAAGCTAGGGGCACTTTTATCGAACCATCTGCCTGCTGATAATTTTCGACAAGAGAGACCAAGAGCCGTGGGGTAGCGGACATTGTCCCATTTAAAGAATGGACGAAGCGCAATTTGCCCTCGGCATCTCGATATTTAAGATTGAGACGACGTGTCTGAAAATCATGGAAATAGGATATCGAATGAGTCTCGCGATATTTCTGTTCGCCAGGGACCCAGGCCTCGATATCATATTTCTTGACTTGACCGAGGCCCAGGTCGCCCGTGCAATTTACCACCACCCGATATGGGATACCCAATGTCTGCATATATTTCTCAGCCGTAGCTAAAAGTTTTTCATGCCAGGCCACCGACTCGGCATGATTGGCTTCGCACAATATCAGCTGTTCGATTTTGAAAAATTCATGAACCCGGATTAGCCCTTTGGTATCTTTACCGTGGCTACCCGCTTCTCGTCTAAAACATGGGGAAAATCCAGCATATTTGATCGGCAATTTGGCACTATCTACTATTTCATCCATATGCAAAGCCATCAAGCCCACTTCGGCGGTCCCCGCTAAATAATCGGCATCTTGAGTTTTATACAAATCCTCCTCACCTTGAGGTAAATAACCCGTCCCAAGCAGGGCCTCACGACGCACCAAGGATGGGGCCATCACTGGGGCAAATCCCTCGTCTTGTAACATATCAAAAGCTAACTGCCACAGAGCAAACGACAGACGCGCGCCAGCATTTTTTAAAAAATAACCACGAAAACCAGCCACTTTTGTCCCCCGTTCAAAGTCCGCCATATCAAGCATTGTCATTAGTTCAACATGGTCGCGCGCGGTAAAATCGAAAACCGTTTTGTCGCCCCAAGTTTTGCTCTCGGCATTGGCACTGTCATCATCACCTTCTGGTACCGACATATCGGGAATATTGGGCACCTGGACCATCTGCTTTTGCCAATCCTTCATAATCTCTTTCAACTCTTCTTCTTTGGTTTGCAACAAATCTTTAACATTTTTCATTTCAACCAACAGGGCGGCTTTTTCTTCGGCTCCAACAGAAACAATTTGGGCACTAGCCTCATTTTGTTTAGCCCGCAAAGACTCAACTTCACCCAAAATACCCAGTCGCCGATCATCAATCGCTATAAGTTCCTCTACTTTAAAATCTAAACGTTTTTTGCGAGACGCTTCGGCAATAAGACTTTGATTTTCCCGAATGAATTTGATATCTAACATAAGTTTTTGATTGCTATTACCATATCAAAAATATAGTAAAAAATAAAGCCAGGGGCGCCACCGGCACCCCTGGTAAAATTAATCCCGCTCAAACCACCACAGCTTGTTTGCCCGTGGTGGGCGAACAGGCAAAGACTGCTCGACATGCCTTTTCTCATGGGGGTGGTCATGCAGTCTAAACTCCGGATGAAATACTTGCGGGTCTTTGGCGATTGAAATCCCCCTCTGCGAGAGGGTCAACGAGAAAACTTCGCGCACAAACCTACCGGCCGACGAAAACATAAGCAGTCCTCCTTTCTATATATATTCATATATTAAAAAACATTTTGATACAATATACACATGGATAATATTAGAATACTCAAAAAAGAATATTGGCCACCACTTCTAGCCGAAATCCCCGACCAGCCAGAAAAACTTTATATTATTGGCGACCTCCCCAGCCCCACCCAATATACTTATTTAGCTGTGGTTGGTTCGCGCAAATATTCCAACTATGGCAAAGAAGCTTGTCGAGAATTAATTAGTGGTCTAGCTGGTTATCCGATTGCGATTGTCTCGGGGCTGGCCCTCGGGATAGATAGTATCGCTCACCAAACAGCCCTCGAGGTAGGTCTGCCGACTATTGCCCTGCCAGGATCGGGTCTAACTAAAGAGGTTTTATACCCACCAAGCAACCGCCAACTAGCTGAAAAAATAGTCACCAGTGGCGGTTGTTTACTATCAGAATTTGACCCCGACTTCCGCGCAACCTTGTACAGCTTCCCCCAGAGAAATCGTCTAATGGCCGGGATGAGCACCGCCACCTTGATAGTGGAAGCTAGCGAAAAATCGGGTACGCTGATCACCGCCCGTCTAGCCCTAGACTACAACCGCGATGTACTGGTGGTACCTGGACCAATTTTCAACGAAGGATCCGTTGGCACCCTGCGTCTATTAAAAGACGGCGCCCGACCAGTGCAAACATCGGCCGATATATTAGATGTGCTAAATATTACTTCTATCCCCTCTGTCCAACCCAGAAACGAGATATTGTCCCCACTAGAACAAGAAATCTGTACTCTACTCGCCAAAGAACCCCTAGAACGTGAAAAAATATTTTTATTGATTAAATCTAAACCAAATGAAATCAGCGCTGGTCTGTCACTTTTAGAAATAAAAAATATCATCGAAGAATCTGGAGGCGAATTTAGATTATGTCATTAAGTTTGGTATCATTTGCCAAACTATCAACTCTCTGTTACTACTTATTACGTTTTATTTGTGGTAAAGTAACGAAACATGAAATTACTCATTGTTGAATCGCCCGCCAAAGCCAAGACTATTTCCAAATATCTTGACGGTGCATATACCGTGCGTGCTTCTGTCGGCCATATTAGAGATCTACCAAAGTCCAACAAAAATGCTATCGACATCGATGGCGGTTTTATTCCGCGCTACGAAATATCCAAAGATAAACACAAGGTCGTCTCTGACCTCAAAACCCTAGCCAAAAAAGCCGAGGAAGTAGTAATCGCAACTGACCCCGACCGAGAAGGCGAGGCTATCGCTTGGCATATTAAAGAAGCTCTGGGTCTAAAAAAGCCCAAACGGATTGTTTTTCACGAGATTACCCCCGAGGCGGTGCAAGAGGCCATAAAGCACCCCCGCCAAATAGATGACAATTTACGTAGCGCCCAAGAAGCCCGCCGCGTGTTAGACCGGCTCTTTGGCTACGATTTATCAGGTCTCATTTGGACCAAACTTCGTTATGGTCTATCGGCTGGTCGGGTCCAATCGCCCGCGCTACGTATATTGGTAGAAAGAGAAAAAGAAATTTCGGCTTTTATCCCAGAAGCTTTTTGGGTGATTACGGCCGAGATGAAATCAACAAATAGTGCCTCTATCCCATTTGTCTGTAGTGTTGAACCAAAAACAGCCAAAGATGCGGAAGATATTTTGACAAAGGCCAAAATCGGCCATTGGCAAATCGCCAATATTGCTGAGACCGAAGCAAAACGTAATCCTCGGCCTCCATTTACTACTTCTACTTTGCAACAATCTGCTTCTAGCCGATTGGGATATTCACCAAGCATTACTATGCGCCTCGCCCAAAAACTATATGAAAAAGGGTTAATCACCTATATGCGTACCGATAGTACCAACCTGTCTCAACAGGCGCTCACGGAAATAAAATCAGTCGTCGGCCGCGAGTTCGGCAGTGAACATTTTTCTGCCAATGTTTATAGTAAAAAATCAAAAAATGCTCAAGAGGCCCACGAGGCGATCCGCCCTACCCACGCCACTACCAAAATGGCTGGTAATAGCGAGCAAGAAAGACGTTTATATAAATTGATATGGGAACGCACTGTCTCTAGCCAAATGATGCCGGCAAATATTTTGCGCACCAAAGTTACCGCTACCTGCACCGACCAAACCATACCCGACTTTTTTGCCAATGGCTCCCAGGTCCTCTATTCTGGCTGGCTCTTGGCCGACCCTCGAGCCCGCGGTGAAGATGTGGACCTACCCAAACTAACAACTGGCGCCCCATTGGATTTGCTTAGTATAAATAGTGAGGGCAAAGAAACCTTACCCCCACCGCGATATTCCGAAGCGGGTCTGGTCAAAGAACTAGAAAAAAGAGGTATCGGCCGACCAAGTACCTATGCCCCGACCATCAAAACTATTATTGACCGAGGTTATGTCGAAAAAGAATCACGCTCGCTAAAGCCAACCGAAATTGGTATTTTGGTTTCTGATTTTGTGAGCGAACATTTTGCCAATTATGTCAGTGATACTTTCACCGCCGAAATGGAAGATGAGCTAGACGATATTGCTACCGGCAAAAGGTCTTATACTAAAACTTTGGCTGATTTTTATGGTCCATTTACTAAAGCTATTTCATCAAAGAAAAAAATAGAACGAATAAGCAACTTAGGTGAAGCCCCAGAAAATATTGTCTGTCCTCTATGCCAATCTAAAATGATTATTAAATTGGGTAAGAGTGGTAAGTTCTATAGCTGTTTTCGTTTTCCAGATTGCAACGGAGCCCTGACAATGGACGGCAAGGTTCTGGAGGGACCAAAGGACCTTGGTCGCACCTGCCCCAAATGCGAGAAAGCCAATTTGGTCGAACGTGATGGCCGCTTTGGCAAATTTATCGCCTGTGCCAGCTACCCCAAGTGTAAATATATCGAACAAGACCCCAATGCCGAAAAACCTGGTGACACTGGTGTTGGTTGCCCTCTATGTAAAAAAGGGACGATGGTAGAGAAACGCGGGCGCTTTGGTGTGTTTTATGGTTGCTCCAATTACCCTGATTGTAAACATATTATAAAATCCAAACCAACAGGCGCGACCTGTGGCTACGCGCGCGACACGGGCCCTTGCCCGCATCTTATGATGGCGGGAACAAAGACCATACCTGAACGTTGTTCCGACAAGCTTTGTCCCAATCATAATCCACACAAAATAGACAAATAGATATTTGATATAGATTTGTTACTATATTCATAATGTTTAGCTTCTTTAATAAACAAATCGATCCGAAGGAAATTTTTTCCCTGATGGAAACAATCACCGAGGACGACAAAGGGCGGATTACCGATGCCCTCTCATTTGCCGAGAAAGCCCACGCCGGCCAAACGCGCTTTTCGGGTGAACCCTATGTCACTCACCCCTTTGAGGTCGCCAAAATCCTCGCCGAGATGCGCGCCAGCACCGACATGATAGTAGCGGCCCTCTTACATGACACCATAGAAGACACCGAAATTACCGCCAAAGAGATTAAGGAAAAATTTGGTGAAAATATTTTATTTTTAGTCGAGGGTGTCACCAAGCTAGGTAAAATCAAATACCGTGGTCTAGAACGTCACGCCGAAAGTTTGCGCAAGCTTTTTGTCGCTGCCGCCGAAGATATTCGCGTCATTATTATTAAACTGGCAGACAGGTTGCACAATGTGCGCACCCTCCAATATGTACGCCCCGACAAACGCGAGCGCATCGCCCGCGAGACGATTGATATTTATGCCCCTATCGCTAACCGGCTGGGTATCTGGCGCCTAAAAGGGATGCTTGAGGATGCCAGTTTCCCCTTTGTATATCCAGTAGAATATGAAAAAGTTTCCCGTCTCCGCAAGACAAAAGGGAAAGAATCTTTGAAAAGAATAGAAAAACTGTCCCGTAATATTCAAAAAGCTTTGGCCGAACATAATATTAAAAATTTTCAAATTGATTATCGGATCAAATATTTGTACGGGCTGTATAAAAAATTGCAGAAAAACAATATGGATATCGACCGGATCTATGATATTCTCGCCCTGCGAATTATTGTTGATACCCTACCGGAGTGTTACCAGACATTGGGTATTGTGCACGGTCTGTACCGACCAGTACCGGGCCGTCTCAATGACTATATCGCTCACGAAAAACCCAATGGTTACCAAAGTATTCACACCGATATATTTACCCCCGACGGGCAGATTGTTGAAGTTCAGATTCGCACCACCGCCATGCATGAGGAGGCGCAGTTTGGTATCGCTTCACATATTGTCTATAGCGAAACCGGCAAACCCAAAGAGGGTGGTCGTCTAAACTCTAAAATAGATTGGATTAAAAACCTTATCGCCTGGCAAAAAAATACCAAGGGTTCGGAAGAATTTTTGACCACCTTGAAAACCGACTTTTTCCTCGACCAGATTTTTACCTTTACCCCAAAAGGTGATGTGATCGAGTTGCCGGTTGGAGCCACCGTTCTCGATTTTGCCTATGCTATCCACTCGGATATTGGCAACCACGCGGCCGGGGCCCGGGTCAATGGTAAATTTTCTAGTCTTGATACAGTGCTAGCCAATAAAGATGTTGTTGAGATCGAGGTCAAAAAATCTGCCAAACCAAGCAATAAGTGGCTAGATTTTACCAAAACCAGTATGGCCAAAAGACATATCCGCCAATTTTTACAAAAATAAAACAAATCCCCCGGCTGCGTAGCAGCCGGGGGATTTGTTTTAGAGTGAAAAATTATGAACGGAATACAATTTATCATCAGCCGTCGAATCATCGACCGGCGCCACCTGTTCTGGCGGAGATGGAGCGTCGGAATTAATTTCACCGATTTCTCCTCCCCCTTCTATCATCGACAAAATTTTACCCAAATCTTCAGGTGAGAAAAATGAAATAGTCAGTCTCCCCCCTTGCTCTTTGCGCTCTAGTCGCACCTTGGCTCCAAATTTATTAGAAAGTCTTTCTTCCATCTCCACCACTTGGGGGTCGGTCATTGTCCCCGGCTTACGAACCTTCTCCACCGCCACCCGCCTCGCCGCTTGCTCTGCCTCCCGCACCGTGAGCCGCCGCGCCATAATATCGCGAAAGAGGGTCTCCTGTTCTTCTGGCCGGTCAATAAGCATAAGTAGCGGGCGGGTATGCCCCTCGGTAATTTTTTTCTCTGTGAGGGCATCAAGCATCTCTTGGGGTAAACCAAGAATACGGACTGAGTTGGCGACATATTCCCGACTCTTGCCCACCTTTTTGCCAATCTCGGTATGTTTTAAATTAAATTCTTTGGCGAGCTTCATAAAAGCTTCAGCGCGGTCCACTGGGTTTAAATCCTCGCGTTGCAGGTTTTCAATAATCGCGAGCTCTAGCTTCATTTTGTCGGTCTGGGTACCAGTACGAATGATGGCCGGTACTTGGAATAGCCCAGCGATCTTGGATGCCCGCAATCGCCGCTCACCCGCAATCAGTTCGTATTCGGTATAAAGTCCACCATCTTCTCTTTCAACTTCTTTTCTGGTGACCACCAAAGGTTGTAACACTCCATACTGGCGAATAGAGTCGGCTAGGTTGCGCAGATGGTCCTCGTCAAATTCCCGCCGTGGTTGATACGGGTTTGGTTTTATTTTATCTAGTTCAATCCAAAAAATAGAATGATTATATAAAAGTTTATCGTCTTCGGTTGGTTCCATGACCAAATTGTAGCATATTTGATTTCGTCGATAAAATTGGTAAACTAGTTCTATTGTTTGCCGGAGTGGCGGAATTGGTATACGCACACGACTCAAAATCGTGCGCCGCAAGGCTTGG
>JAUPVZ010000040.1 GCA_030916795.1 Patescibacteria group bacterium | reverse complement strand
TCTTTTTCTTTTTTCATTATGGGGCTTTTATGGCGGGGCACCTAGTGTTTATTTGGTTTATGGTACAAAAATACGATCCCGTAACAAGCTTTAATTGGTATGGTTTTTTGTTTTTAATTTTTAACTTGGTCAGTTTATTTGTTAGCCACGGTATTTCTTACCAACAAAATTTTATTAAGGGTAAGGAATATGAAAGGGCAGGAATCTTTTTATTATTTGGCGCACCATATAGAAGGATTGCGGTTATGCACCTTGTTGTTTTACTGGGGTCGATGCTTATCTCCGGCTGGGGTTGGCCACTTTATATTGTAGTAATCATAAAGTTGGTAGCTGATTATTGGGCACACATAAATGCCCATAAGGTAAAATTCCAGACAGAAATGATAGAGAAAGTTTTTGATCAATTTGAGAAAGAATCAAATTTGGGCAGTATTACTAAAATAAATAATCAAGATGTCCCTGCCATTTTAAACGATAAATTAAAGAGGTAATTGGCATCTTATATCGTGTTATAATTATTCTATGCAAAAAATATCAACCTTGGTGTTTATGTATGCCTCGATTGCCTTTGGTATTGTGGGTATTGGTTTAGTCATATTTGGTGGGCCAAACGACAACGCGCCGGTCAATCAGTTTTTTATGAAGCTAATCATGGCTTGTGTTTTTATCATCTTGCCGTCTTTTGCTCTTAGTGTGGCGAGTAAATATTTGGGTAAGTAATAGTTGATAATTCACTTTCTATCGATGGCTACAACCGGCCCAGCAACAAGGTCGGCGTTTTCCGGCCATAAGATTTTCACTCATTATTTTTAGTCTACGCTTTCTAGTCTCTAATTTTTTAGCTGATTCAATCCAGCAGAGCCACTCATTTCGCGCCAGTGGGGTAATCTCCTCCCAGACAGTAAGTAGTGCTTGATTGGAGATAAGAATATGTCGTAAGTCGGCTGGTACTTTATGCACTACACCACTGGAGATTGTTTTTTTAAGCATAAGACTATTTTAGCAAATCCTTTGGGTTATAGGCATCCTCTGTCGTCTTCTTTTACCCTGATTTTTAACTAAGCTGAGGTGTTTAACAAATTAACAAAGGTGTGGTAGAGATGGAGTTAGAAAGAAGGGAGGTGAGACTATTGGTAATCGATAAGCCGCTAGCTGATTGCACGAATTTTGAGTTGATGCAGATCCTCGTTCCAGATCTGCAGAATCTCATGGATCGTGCGCAAAGTGACAACCCCGAACTGTTGCAAGAAATAGATCGTCGTCAAACGACGACGGTGGGATTTCGACCATTCGCCTGTTTCGGAGGTTTTCACTGACCCGACCCGCCGCCCCCAACGAAAACCGTTGGGGGCGGTTTTCTTTTACCCCAACTTTCTCAATTCCCGCAGTTAGGGTATGGTTTTTTTAAAGATTCTTTTAAAGAGGGCTGTATTTTTTTGTGGGTTTGTTATTATTCTAAAACAGAGGAATTATTTCTAACTAATTTAAATAATAAATATGTTTATAAAATTATATGCAATCGCGTTGCCGGTGTTTTTGGCTATAGATATGCTATGGCTTGGCCTCGTGGCCAAAGATTTTTATCGCGGACAAATTGGTACTCTAATGAGACCCGATGTAAATTGGGTGGCGGCTATACTTTTTTATCTAATTTTTATTACCGGCCTGGTAACATTTGTCATCTCACCAGCGGTCGAAAAAGGGTCATGGCTTAATGCGCTCGTTTTCGGTATGTTGTTTGGCCTTGTTTGTTATGCCACCTATGATCTGACCAATTTGGCAGTAGCTAAAGATTGGCCTCTTTTGGTAACGATTGTCGATTTGGTCTGGGGGGCAGTACTGGCAGCCACTGTCTCGGTCCTGACGTATTTTATTGTTGGTAAAATGTGGGTATAAATGATTTTTTAAAATCCTTTTCAGGGGTATTTGAACTGAGATTATGGCTGTAATATTTTTGTTTTGGTTACGACATATACTTGAATGGTCTAAATTATAATTAATTAATAAAAAATATGACTACAATTATTAATACCCCTCCAACAGGGGATAGTGCGGATTCTGGAATGGGACTAGTGCTCGGTATTGTCTTGGCTTTAATTTTAGTGGTTCTTTTCTTTGTTCATGCTCTACCAGCCCTGCGTGATAATACTCCACCCAAGACTGATAATATTGATATCAATGTCCAGGTGCCGGCAGATGAGACAACCCCGATACCAGAAGTAAAGCCTTAATTTTGGGCAGATTTTGGACCGATTCGGATCATAGCGTCAGAGGGATATTTTGCTTGACAATCTGTGAAATTAGTATATAATTATAGAGTAAGTAATTCTCTATAGTTTGGTTGGTTTGCCAACATCATAAAGCCTCGGCTTTTGGAAACTTGCGAGATACCGGCTACCTTACCTTTTAAAACTTAAAGGCCGGAGGCGCAAGTTTTTTGCTATGTGCTGGGTGTCTCAAAAGGACATCAATAATCTATATGTATCAAGGAAATAGGAATTCTCGCCCACGCTTTGGTGGGGGATCTAGACCAGTGCGACCCAATAATAATTTTCGGGGACGTGGTGGCTTTGGTGGTGGACGCCGAGAGGTAAAATCGACACTAGACATCTCTAAATTAATAAACAAAGTGTCTATTACTGAAGTGGCAGAAGTATATATTGCCGACAACAACTTTAGTGACTTTTTGGTAGATGAGCGATTGAAAAATAATATTTTGGCCAAGGGTTATGTGTCACCAACACCGATCCAAGACAAGATCATCCCGCATATTTTGCAGGGTAGTGACGTGGTGGGTATTGCCAACACCGGTACCGGCAAGACCGCGGCTTTTGCTATACCGCTTTTGGATAAAATTTTAAGGGATCCCAAAGAAAAAGTTTTGATTATGGCGCCCACTCGGGAGCTAGCGATTCAGATTGAAACCGAATTGAAAAGTTTTGCCACTAGATTGGGGGTTCACTCGGTGGTGTGTGTGGGTGGAGCGCCGATTGGTCGGCAAATTGCTGATCTTCGTCACCCCAACCAGTTTGTGATTGGTACCCCTGGACGGCTAAAAGATTTGATTGAGAGACGAGTGTTAAACTTGTCTGGCTTTGCCACCGTCGTGCTCGACGAAGCCGACCGGATGCTGGATATGGGGTTTATCAACGATATGCGCTATATTATCGGGCTAATGCAAAAAGAACGTCACACCTTTTTCTTTCCGCGACTTTGTCGCACGAGATTGACCAGTTAATTCAAGATTTTCTTAAAAACCCAGTTAGAATTTCGGTCAAGACTCAGGA
>JAUPVZ010000039.1 GCA_030916795.1 Patescibacteria group bacterium | reverse complement strand
GATGCTGACGTGGACGGGGCGCATATTCGTACCCTGTTACTGACTCTTTTCTACCGCTATTACCGACCACTGATTGAGGCGGGGCATTTGTATATTGCTTTGCCACCTCTTTATATGATCAAAAAGGGGAAAGAAGTCGCGTATGCCTACAATGATGAACAAAAAGAAGAAATTGTCACCGCGATGGGTGGTATGGTGGCCGAGACGGTGGCCGAACTGTCCGATGGTCCAGCCGACGAAGTGGCGGAAGAGTCTGCCGATGCGATAGAAGAAGCCGAGACCAAAAAGCGTTTTGCCAAAATCCAGATCCAGCGTTACAAAGGTCTGGGCGAGATGAATGCGGAACAACTTTGGGAGACTACCATGGACCCCGATACTCGAGTTTTGAAACAAGTTACTATCGAAGATGCCGAAGAGGCCGATAGCGTGTTTGATATCCTAATGGGTAGCGAGGTGGAACCCCGCCGACTGTTTATTCAGACGCATGCGAAGCTTGCTAATCTTGACATTTAAACGATAAACAAAAACCGCCCCATAAGGGGCGGTTTTTGTTTAGGAGCGATTTTTTATTTCCGTCTGTAATTTCCCAATAAGCTGTTCCGTTGAAAGTTCTTCTTTTTCTCCTGTTCGGTTTTCTATCGTGATATTACCCGAATCTTTTTCTTTATCGCCAATGACGATGAAGTAAGGGACTTTGGAAGTTTTCATAGTACGGATACGCTTGCCGAGTGAGTCGCCACTTTCTAAAAATTCAATACGGATGCCAGCTTCTTTTAGTTGGCGGGCCACATTTTTGGCATACTCGTCATGAGCTTCGGCAACAGGGACGATGGCAACCTGGACCGGGGAGAGCCAAGTGGGGAAAGCTCCAGCATAGTGTTCGATGAGAGTAGACATAAAGCGTTCAATAGAACCCATGATCGCGCAATGGATCATGACGATTGGTTCCTTCTCGCCCTTTTCGTTGATACAAGTAAGTTTAAAACGCTCAGGCATATTGAAATCAAGCTGGATAGTAGCTACTTGCAGTGTGCGACCCAGGGCATCCTTGGCCATAAAATCTATTTTGGGGCCATACATAGCAGCTTCTCCTAGACCGTCGATAAATTTGTCATCATAGCGGTCGGTGATAACCGATTTCAATTTTTCTTCGGCTTTTTGCCAAATTTCCGGTGTGCCTAGATATTTATCAAAAGTGGCTGGGTCGTGGCGAGAAAAGCGGACTTTTAATTCAAAACCAAAAGTTTTGTAGAAGGTATCAATAATATCCCAAATAGCATTCATTTCATTTTCAATCTGATTCTCGCGACAGAAAACATGGGCATCGTCTTGGGTAATAGACCGGACTCTTGATAGACCAGAAAGTTCTCCCGACTGCTCATCGCGATAAACCATAGTCGTTTCCGAGTAACGCTGGGGCATGTCACGATAGCTTCTTTGTTCGGCATCAAAAATTTGGGTATGGTGCGGGCAGTTCATTGGCTTCATTGCAAACTCGTGGCCCTCGCGGGTATTGATGCGGAAAAGTTCGTCGGCAAATTTGGCCCAGTGACCAGAAGTTTCGTATAAATCTTTTTTGGTGATGTGGGGGATAGTGACTCGGTTGAAACCTTTGGCTTGGCGTAATTCCCAAACATAATCGTTTAGAAGTTCGCGCATTAAAGTACCTTTGACTGTCCAAAGCGGAAGTCCGGAGCCGACTAAATCGGAGAAAATAAATAGACCAAGTTCTTTACCGAGTTTTTTGTGGTCGCGTTTTTCGGCTTCTTCGCGTTTGGCAATATAGTCCTCGAGCTCTTCCTGGTTGTCGAAAGCCAGACCATAAATACGGGTAAGCATGCTGTTGTTTGAGTCACCGCGCCAGTAGGCACCAGCGAGTCGGTCCAACTTAAAACCGGCTGGGTCGATATCGGTATTGGGAGCTTCCGAATGGCCACCACGACAGAGGTCGGTAAACCGAGCACCAGAAACTCCGGACTGGTGCTCGGCGGGACCACCAACTGTATACAAAGTGATTGGCTCGCCCTTGGCCGAGATTTCTTCGATCAATTCTAGCTTATAGGGATTATTGGTGTAGACTACTTTGGCTTCTTTGTCGGCAACTTCGCGGTGCTTAAATTGTGACCAAGAGGGGAGGATCTCGCGCATCTTGGCTTCAATTTTTACCAAATCATTTTCGGACAAAGGAGAGCTAAATTCGAAATCGTAGTAAAAGCCATTGTCGATAGCCGGGCCAATAGTATTTTTGGTGTCGGGATAAAGCTCTAGAACAGCCGCCGCCAACAGGTGGGCGAGGGTGTGGCGTTTGTTTGCCAATAAGTCATTATTTTCCATAGCATTAATCATAACAGAAAGGAATAAATTGCGAAATAAGCGGGGCTTGCAAAAAACCATAAATATGGTATTATTTTAGAGCAAATTGGTAGTCGATCCCTTAAGCAGTTATTTACCCTAAAAACATGAAAAACAAATTACAAACAATTTTACCAGTCTTTTTTGCCGCTTTTTTGCTAATGCCGGTTTCGGTATCGGCCCAAACCTTGGACGAGTTGGAACGAGAGCTGTTGCAACTACAGGGGCAATACCAGGAGATGTTACTAAAAGTAGGTAGAGAGGAAAATTATACTGTCTCCAACACTACGGGCGTCGGCCGGCCAGTAGATATGAAATGTACCAAATTAGAGGGGACCTTGCGTTACCAAATGGTAGACCATGCCGGCAATGAGCCAATCAAAGCCCTCCAAAACTTTTTGAAAGTAAATGGGGACTATACCTATCCTAGTGCTACTGGTTTTTTTGGTGAAGAAACCCAAAGATCGGTAGCTAGGTTCCAACAGCGGGTTGGTCTAATACCCGCCGAAGGTTACGGAGTAGTAGATGCTACCACCAGAAATCGTATCGAGGATATTTCTTGTTCACAAGATAAGCTACAAATAAATCCACTAGTGCTACCAAGCACGGTTGCTGGTAATTATTACAACACTGTATTGTCGGTAGAAAATGCCACTGGCAATGTCACTTATTATATTAAAAATGGTAGTTTGCCACGGGGTATCGCTATGACCAATAGCAACAACCAGGCGATTCTGTCTGGCCGAACCTACAATCCCGGTGTTTACAGCTTTACTGTCAAAGCAATAAACGGTGCCGATGAGACCGAAAGAGCTTATGTCTTGATTTCCAATGACAAAGACGGAGCTTTGTTTGGACCGTAATCAAATGCTAAAAACAAATCCCCCGGCTGCCGAAGGCAGCCGGGGGATTTGTTTTTTAACTAATTTCTGTGTCTAGCAATCCTTCACTTTGGCGAGCATAGTCTCGTGGCGGAGACTTCGCAGGCGGGTAGCCGAGACTGAGGAAAAAGTCAGCAGACTTTTATCCGTACTCCGCCACGAGAGCTATGGGAGCACCTATTCCAAAACCTTCACCGCTTCTACCAGCATGCTGGGTTCGCCGTTGCGGTGGTTTATTTTTCCCTTTAGGGCGAGACAGGTGTCGGGGACCAAAATATCTTTAAAATTTAGATAGCGGTCAGAAAAGAATACGGTCTCGATTTTGTCGGTCAGGTCGGCGATTCGGACAAAGGCCATCGCATCGCCCTTTTTAGTGTAAATAACTTTTACTTCCTCCACTATCCCGCCAATCGTGGTAGTGGTTCCGTCGTGGAGGTGTTTGTTGTGGTGAATAGTATTTTCTGCCCGCGTAAATTTGTCTCGAAAGGCATCGAGGGGGTGACCAGAAATATACAAACCAAGCAATTCCTTTTCCCACGCTAGGCGCTCTTTGGTGTCGATAGCTGGGTAGGGTTTGAGACGGAAAGTAGGGATACTAGACTGGTCGGTCATCGCCCCAAAAAGTGAGTCTTGCCCGCCCGAGTGAATAGTCTGTTTGGCATACTCGAGAGCAATATCCATATTGCCTAGCATCGTGCCCCGCTCCTCGCCCAAAGAGTCGAGAGCGCCAGATTTTATCAAAGCCTCCATTGATTTTTTGTTTAGATTTTTGTGATTTATGCGGTCGAGAAATTCGGCAAAAGTTTTAAATTCCCCATTTCGTTTTCTCTCGGCAACGATCGCTTCGGCAATATCTTTACCAAAGTTTTTGATCGTGTACAGACCAAAGCGAATAGCTCGGCTGTCTTCAATATTTTTGCCTTCTTCGGCAACCACCGTAAAATAGCCAAAACTTTGGTTCACATCTGGGGGGAGAATTTTGATCCCCATGCGTTTGCCCTCGTCCACATAAATCGCGACTTGGTCGATATCGCCCGATTCGGCGGTGAGACAGGCACACATATAGGCGACAGGAAAGTTGGCTTTCATGTAGGCCGTTTGGTAGGCAACCCGTCCGTACGAGGCGGAGTGCGCTTTGTTGAAACCATAAGCCGCAAACGGTTCAAGCCAGGTCCACACCTCGGTCGCTTTTTCTTTGGTCCAACCAGTATGTTCGATACAACCTTTGATAAATTTTTCCCGCTGTTCGGCCATCAGTTCGGGAATCTTTTTACCCACCGCTTTGCGGAATTTGTCCACCTCACCCCAAGTGTAGCCCGCCAAGTCGTGCGCCATTATCAAGAGGTCGTCTTGGTACACCAGCACCCCATAGGACTGTTTCAAAATATGTTCGAGGGCGGGATCGAGATAGGAGATAAGTTTGGCATTGTGCTTTCGGGCAATATAGTCGGGGATAAATTGCATTGGTCCCGGGCGATACAGGGCCACCATCGCGTTTATATCGTGGATAGTGCTGGGCTTTAGCTCTTTTAGCCAGCGGGTCATGCCGGCGCCGTTTAGCTGGAACAGACCTTCGGTCTCGCCCCGAGCCAACATATCAAAAGTTGTTTTGTCATCCATCGGGATAGTTTCCAGGTCAACTTTGCGGTCATAAATTTTGGCCACCAGTTTGACCGCGTCAGCCAAGATCGACAAGTTGCGCAAACCCAAAAAATCAAATTTGGTCAGGCCGACACCGTCTTCACCCACACTGTACATATCATATTGGGTGATAAGCGACTCACCTTTGGGGTCCCACTGGATAGGCACATATAGTAAAAGAGGTGAGGGGGCAATAACCACTCCCGCCGCGTGGACCGAGATATGCCGAGCGGAACCTTCTATTTTTTTAGCCAAGTCTAAAATATTCTTGGTATCATTTTCATTGTCATAGGCTTCTTTTAATTCGGGCACCATCTCCAGCGCGCGGTCAATCGTCATCGGGAATCCTTGCGAGCCCATGGGGATCATCTTGGACAAGCGGTCACCGACCGAGTAGGGGTAGCCCAGCGCGCGGGCGACATCGCGTACCGACCCGCGCGCCATCATGGTGCCAAAGGTCCCAATCTGGGCCACTTTGTCGGCGCCATATTTTTGTTTGGCATATTCAATAATCTCGTCGCGGCGGTTGTCGGCAAAGTCCATATCGATATCAGGTGCCGATGGCCGCTCAGGGTTTAGGAAACGTTCAAAGGGGATCTGGTACACTAGCGGGTCCAGTTTGGTAATGTCCAGTGCATAGGTAGTCATCGAACCAGCCACCGACCCTCGAATATTGTAATAAATATCATTTTCCCGGGCGTAGCGGATGAGGTCTTCTACGACCAAAAAATAGCCGGCATAGCCTTTGAATTTTATAATATCCAATTCATATTCTAGTCGTTTAATTGCCTCTTCGTTGTTGGCCAAGCCCCGATTGGCTAGCCCCACCAGAGCGAGTTTTTTTAGCTGGGTATCGGCGGTTTCGCCTTCATTGAGTTGGAATTCAGGAAAGACAAATTTACCCAAAGTCATTTCGACTTTACATCTTTCGGCAATCTTCACCGTGTTAGCAACCGCCTCTGGCCAGTCGGCATAAATTTCTTCGGCTTCGGCGGGAGTAATAAAAGAATAGTCGCCAGCTTTCATCGACATCCCGCTTTTGCCCACTTCGGCACCGGTGTTGATCGCGACCAAAGTGTCGTGGGCTTCGGCATCATCTTTTTCCAAATAGTGCGAATCCCAAGTGGCTACATATGGCAAATCATATTCTTTGGCCAAAGTTTTTAGGCCAGTATGAATATTATTAATATTTTCCACTTCCTTATGGTTCATCACTTCGAGATAAAAGTTGTCTCGGCCAAAAATAGATAACCATTCGTCTATTACTTTGCGACCACGGTCTAGGTTGTTGGCCGCCAGGGCCTCGGCCAGCTCGCCTCCGGGACAGCCCGACAGACAGATCAGGCCTTCGGCACATTCGCGCAGTAAGTCTTTGTCGACTCGTGGTTTGTAGTAATAGCCCTCG
>JAUPVZ010000038.1 GCA_030916795.1 Patescibacteria group bacterium | reverse complement strand
TTAGATATTTATCTACCTTTTCACCATAACCGGCTACTTTGGCCTCGATCATATATTCAGCGCCGTACAAACCAGGGACAAGGGTGGTATAAAAATCATCATACAAAGCAAAATTTTCGCCCAGCCCTTGGGCTACAAACGCCCCCGTACCATAGGTAACCTTGGTCACATCCCTTTCAAGCCCCGCCGCCACCGCACTGGCCTCTTGGTCACCCACCACTGCCCCGATCGGAATATTACCACCGACAATATCTCGTCTTAGTGTGCCAAATAAGCTCGCCGAACCAGCCACTGCTGGCAAAATATTAAGAGGCACTCCAAATATTTCTAACAACTCGTTATCCCATTTATGAGTTTTGATATTGTATAACAAACTACGTGAAGCATTGGTATAGTCGGTTTTGTGGACGGCCTCGTCGGACAGGTTCCACAACACCCAGCTGTCCACCGTCCCAAAAAGCAAATTATTATCCCGTTTCAACTTTTCCGCCAAAGCCGAATTTTTTAGAATCCAGCGAATTTTGGAGGCCGAAAAATATGACTCAATATGCAAACCAGTTTTTTCGCGGACAAGGGCGCCACTTTTACTAGCCACCTCAGCACACCAATCTTTGGTTCGGTTGTCCTCCCAGACAATCGCTGGGTAAACTGGTAATCCCGTATGTTTGTCCCACAAAATAGTGGTTTCGCGCTGATTGGTAATACCACAAGCCGAAATTTCGCCCGCCGAGAGCTTGGCCAAAGCTAGAGCATTGCGTAAAACAAAAATACTGGCCGAAATATATTCCATCGGGTCTTGCTCCACCCAGCCGGGGTTTGGTCTGCTCTTTTTTAGTAGTTTATAAGACTTGGCCAGTACCTGCCCATCATCAGTAAAAACTATTCCTTTGACCCCGGTGGTGCCAATATCTAAGACTAAAAACTTTTTTTGATTTTTTTTAGAGAACGAGGAAAATATCTTCGAAAACATTTTTAGGGTTTTTATTATTTATCACCACTTCACCGATCCCGGCTAAAAAGGGCAAGCCGGCAATCTTGTTTTCTAATCTTGGCCACAAGAGAGGCAGGGCCAAACTACCTTCGCTCTCGACACAACACTTACCATCTTTGACCAGCTGTTCACCCACCGTTCGATTGCGACTATGAGTACTGGCAGAGGTTGCCACCAAGTCGCCCAAGCCGGCCCAACTGTAGGCCGACGAAGCTTCCCCACCAAAAGAGGCTACTAGCTCGGCAGTTTCGGCCAGGGCGCTAGCTACTAGTAACCCCCGACTATTGTCCCCCAGCACTAAAGCATCACCAATGGAAAGGCCTAAGGTATAAATATTTTTAAACACCCCAGCAAGCACCACCCCTTTTAAGTCACCCGATTCACTGGTCTTGAGCGCAGATTCAGTAAATAAATTTTTAACCACTTGGCGGGCTTCAACATCTTCACTTGCCACCACCGCCCCAGCCACTTGCCCGGCTAAAATTTCTTCAGCGAGCATCGGCCCTCCCAAAGCAACCACTTTTGCCGATAATCCTAAATCGGCAATAATTTCAAACGAAAAATTGCCATCGGTATCTACCCCTTTGGACAGGGTAATAATAATTTTTTCATCATTTAGCTGGTCTTTTATGTCGATCAAGACATTAAGCAAAACTCGAGTCGGCAAGGCCAAAAAAATAATTTCGGCCTCTGCAACAAGCACCAGCAAAGGTTTGTCAGCATTACTTTTGGTCGGGTCTTTATCAAAAACAATTGGTTCCTTTTTTATTAAAAGATGGGCTAAAGCTTGCCCTATTTCACCTCCACCAATAATGAGAATTTTTTCCATATCAAAATTATACTCTTTAAACCTCAAACAAAAAAGTGCCCGCGGTGTTGATGGGTGCGCGTACCCATCAACACCGCGGGCTTTTCACCAATCTTTATCTCTCCCTCTCCACCTAAAATACAGATTGGTGCCAACCGAACTGAGGACCAACACTGAAACAAGCATCACTGCCTCCCACTTTTCCGCAAGCGAAAGCCCCGTCTCCATGTGGCACCTCCTTTCCTACTTAAATACAAGCACAGAATAAAAAATTTAAAAAGTGTAAGTTATATTATTTATCATTTTTATTTTTCGTTAGTACACTGAAAGGCCACTGCTTCTGCAATCTGGGATTTCATTTTGGTGTTCAAATTATAATTAAAAACATACCCATCACGCATAAATACTAAATTATTTTTATCCGCAAAGCACGGAACCAAATATTTACTCTCTCTACTTCTACTCACTAGTGATGCGACACTATCAACAGGCCGGCCATACCTATCAATTATTTTCAATTGATTGCTACACCCTTGGCCACCAATACCTTCACCTTCATATGTAAAACAATCTATATAAGAAATTAACTTCCCATCAGTAGACCACGCTGGAGCGGAATACCCACTACCCGCAGAAGGTTTACTAGGCAAAGTAAGCAAATATTTAAACTTTCCTCGATCTAAATCATAAAGAGCAATATTATAACCCTTACCACTAGTCACCTCTAAAAGTAATTCATTGCGCACAAGCGAAACAGAAGGATAATAGACTATTTTTTCCCCCGCAGAAACCAGCTCTGGTATTTTTATTTTTTCTTTTGTCCCACTTTCAATATCTACTACATACCAGTCATACGTTGGAGAGGTTGCCGCGATAAATCTTTTTCCATCAGGTAGCCACGGTTGAGACGAATTAACCACAGCTAACCCTGGAAAGCTCTTTATTTCTTTCGTCTCTATATCAATTAATTTTACAACACCTTCATCTTCAAAAAGGAAAAGGTGGGGCTTAAAAGGCGAAACAATTGGATTGGAGCCAGGATGAAAATAGGTATCACTATCAGAAATATACAATCGATCCCAAGTGATACCCAATTCTCCGCTTGGCCCTTTTGAATAATCACGAGCGATATAGCCATACTTATCTGCCCATGTCCAATTTCTGATTACAAAATCTGCTAAATTAGTTTCAAACCTATCAATCATCGAATAACTACCAACATCTATAACATCAACCAAATCCCGACCAAAAATTCCCCCTTGTTCAGTCTGATAACTAATATTTATTACCTCTATTTCTTTGTCCCTATTAAACCATTTCCACCCAGCAACGAACACTAATAACCCCAAAATAACGATGATAACACCCCAAATAGATCGGGAGTTCAAACGTTTAGTTCCTCTTTTTAGATTTAAATTAATCATAATAATTATCCTATCAGCATTTTAGAAAAAGTCACCTATATGGCGCTCAGTCAATCCTACTTAGACTAAATGCAAAAAATTAACAAGATCTTCGGTCTCAATAGTATAAGTTGGGTTTTCAAATTTATCCTTGGCCACCATATCTTTATATTTACCATATTTAACAAAAATTGTTTTCAGACCAAGTTGGTTGCCATACCTTATTTCACTATCAAGACGGTTGCCAACAACAATAATATCTTGATTGGGAAATTCTTTTATCACCTCAGCAAAACAAGTGGCTTTGTCTTCATTTCGATCAACAATGTAAATCTTTGAAAAATATTGCCTAATACCTAAAGCATCAATTTTTTTATTCTGCAGTTCTGGCTCACCCATCGTCACTAAAATGTTGTTATAACTTTCTACTTGGAGTATTGGTTGCCAGCCAGAAAACAACTCTAGCGGCCAACCATTAGGTGTTTCAAGTGGCTGATTGGTGGAATCAAACAATGTATCATCCAAATCAAAGATAATTACTTTAGAATAATTATCGTCCATCATTTTTTAATATTGTTTCAATGGTCTGGCCAATAATTTCTGGGCTACTATATATTTGATCCGATTCTGATATTACCGCCAGTGGCACAGATATTACCCTTTTATCATTTGTATCTTTGAAATCACCCAGCTCAACTTTTTGTTCCAGAGAATATTTTAACAAAATATCATCCGGTATATGGGCATTGTTATAAATTATATACTCAGCCTTGCTCCCCAGTCGAGATTCTATCTTTTCAACAAAATCTGTCGCCGTATAGTTATCAGTCTCCCCCTTTTTGGTCATAATATTTAAAATCAAAATAATTTTCGCTCTGGAATTCTGAATTGATTCTTTCATACCC
>JAUPVZ010000037.1 GCA_030916795.1 Patescibacteria group bacterium | reverse complement strand
GCCCGGGATCTACCAGCGGATTTCAATCAAATTTCACTCTAATGGAATGGTAATGAGTGAAAGCTTGAGAGAACTCCGTGGCTTTTCTTTTTGATAGAGCCATGCCTCACAACCAGCGCGTCGCTTTGCGGCGCGCTGGTTTTTCGTATATCGTATTAGCGTGGATTCCCCTACTAAAGAAAAACTACTAGTCATCCTTGGCCCAACCGCTTCGGGTAAATCGGCCCTCGCGGTCGATTTGGCGGTGGAATTTACTGGTGAAGTAATTTCCGCCGATTCTCGCCAGGTGTATCGCGGACTAGATATTGGCTCGGGCAAAGTGACCGAAGACGAAATGAGTGGGGTAATGCACCACCTATTAGATGTTGCCGATGTTACAGAAACATTTACTGTATCTGATTACAAAAATCTAGCCACCGCTAGTATTAGAGATATAATTAAAAGAAAAAAATTACCAATTCTGGCAGGTGGAACTGGGTTTTATATTCAAACTATTGTTGATGATCTAAAACTACCCGAAGTCCCCCCCGACCTATCGTTGCGCCAAGAATTAGAAACATATTCCACCGCCGATTTGACCGAGCTTTTACGGACATTGGACCCCGACCGGGTCGACAATATCGACGTCCACAATCGACCCCGTCTTGTCCGAGCTATCGAAATAGCCAAGACTCTGGGTAAAGTTCCTGTACTAGAAACAAATTGCCCTTATGAACTATTACAAATTGGTATCTATGTTCACCAAGTAGAATTATTTAAAAAAATCCACAACCGCTTACTAGCCCGGGTCAAACAAGGGATGATTGAAGAAGTTAAAAACCTCAAAGACAGTGGCGTACCCTCGGACCGTTTAGAGGCACTAGGGCTAGAGTATCGCTATATCAGCCAATATCTAGATGGGAAATTCTCCAAGGATATAATGCTGACCGAGCTCGAACAAGCTATCCGCCAATATGCCAGACGGCAAATGACTTGGTTTAAACGGGACAACCGAATCAAGTGGATTACCGAGCCAGAGCAGGCGTATCCGTTGGTGCGAAAATTCCTCAATTTCTAGACATCTTCATTTTTTAGTCAAAAATGGTAGAATTGGAGGGTTATATTATTGTAAGCTGGGTCTATAGTTTCAATGGTAAAACGTCGGTCTCCAAAACCGAAGTTCGAGGTTCGAGTCCTCGTGGACCCGCCAAAATAAAAAAAGCCCCAATTGGGGCTTTTTTTATTTTTTTGATTCCGTAAACTTAACGTGTTTTCTGAGCTTTTTGCTGTATTTTTTAAGCTCAATTTTCCGCTCAACTTTTTTCTTGTTTTTGCGGGTCCAGTAGGTTTCGCCAGTCTCTTTGTTGGTTATTTTTATGAGTTTATCTTGAGGCATAATATCTAAATTAAGTACCGCCATACTGTAGCACAACCATGGAAAAAAGCCAAATATGCTATAAATTGGTTCGAATCCCTGCCTACCGGCAGGTAGGCTGACACAAAGCACGCAGGCGCCGGGCAGGATTCTCCCCCTACGGGGGCGGGTACTTTTCGACCGAACATCTTAATAGATATTCAGTAACGAAAAGTCTTTCGAATCCTGACGCAAAGCACGCAGGTGCTTTGCTCCCGACGCCCAAAAAATCCCCTTACGGGGATTTTTTTGTGCGCCGGGCAGGATTTGAACCTGCGTAGCCGTAAGGCGACAGATTTACAGTCTGTTGTGATTGACCACTCCACCACCGACGCATTAAACAGCAATATTATTGCATTTATATGGTGACTAGTCAAAACAAAATCGGGGGCCCCTAGGCCCCGATTTTGTTAAACTGTTTTGGTATATTCATTGGTCTTTTTACCTCCCCTGACACTGTAACTTTTTTTCAATTCAATCACTGGTTCTTTGTCTTTGATAGACACTTTGACAATGCCTCCATTTTCTACTCGGCGCGAGATAATAAACTCGGCCACTTTATTAAGAATCCGGTTTTGAATCAAACGCTTTAGTGGTCGAGCACCGTATTCAGGGTTGAAACCTTCGGTCGCCAAGTAGGACACCACTTCGTCACCTATTTCCAATTTGATCCCCTTTAGTAATAACCGTTTGCGCACAATATCCAGCTGGATAGCCACAATATCCCTGATAACATCAGCGTTTAAGGGATTAAAGATAATAATATCGTCCAGTCGGTTTATAAACTCGGGCTTAAATTGTTCCTTCACCGTATCCATAATCTTTTCTTTGACCTCGTCATAACGACCTTCCTCTCCCCCAGACCCAAAACCAATTTTCTGAAAACGGTTCATATATTGGCTGCCTAGATTGGAAGTCAAAATAATAACCGTATTTTTAAAGTTTACTACCCTACCCTTTGAGTCTGTCAGCCGACCATTGTCTAGAACTTGCAACAATATGTTAAACACCTCAGGATGAGCTTTCTCAATCTCATCAAAGAGTAAAACTGAATATGGTCGATGGCGAACCAACTCGGTCAAGGATCCACCTTCATCATAACCAACATAGCCCGGAGCCGCGCCGATCATTTTTGATACCGAATATTTTTCCATATATTCGGACATATCCACCCGAATCAGCGACTTCTCATCATTAAACATAAATTCCGCCAGCTTGCGGGCCAACTCAGTTTTGCCCACACCAGTTGGGCCTAAAAAGATAAACGAGCCTATTGGCCGATCGGGATCAGAAATACCGGCTCGGCTTCGTCTAACCGCGGCAGAAATTTTTTCGATGGCTTCATCTTGCCCTCTAACCTTGCCCTTTAGCCCATCTTCCATTCGGGCCAATTTGTCGGCCTCCTCTTCCAGCATCCTAACCACCGGAATACCTGTCCAACGAGCCACCACCTTGGCCACCTCTTCTTCGGTTACTTCTTCTTTCAAAATTCGTCTTTGGCTTTGTAAACGTTTTAGTTTTGCTTCTTTAGTCTTTATCTCTTTTTCCAAGGCTGGAATATTGCCATATCTAATCTCGGCGGCTTTAGTCAATTCGGCATGCATCTCGGCCTGTTGCGCTTCTAAACGCAAGCTCTCCAATTTTTCTTTGTCATTTCGAACCTCACTAATAATTTCTTTCTCATTTTTCCAACGCAATTCCAACTCGGATGTTTTTTCTTTCAGATCACCAATCTCTTTTTCAATATCTTTTATTCGAGCTTTAGCCGTATTATTGTCGTTTATTTCTACCTCCTTTTTCATTGCCTCTTTTTCTACCTCTAGACGCATAATCTTTCTCTCAGCATCTTCCAGAGCGGCGGGTTTATTCTCTAATTGTAGGCGCAAAGCTGAGGCGGCCTCGTCGATTAGGTCGATAGCCTTGTCGGGCAAAAAACGGTCAGTAATATAGCGCGACGACAAATTGACCGCCGAAATAATCGCATCATCAGTAATATGGACGCCATGATGAATTTCATATCTATCCTTTAGTCCTCGCAAAATAGCAGTGGCATCTTCGATACTAGGCTCTTCAACATGAATCGGTTGGAAACGTCGAGTTAGAGCCTGATCTTTTTCAATATGTTTTTGATATTCCTTTAAAGTGGTGGCTCCGATGACTCGTAACTCCCCCCGGGCTAACGCCGGCTTTAGCATATTAGAGGCATCAATCGCCCCTTCGGCGCTACCGGCGCCCACAATTGTATGCATTTCGTCTATAAACAAAATGATTCGCCCTTCCGCTCTCTCAATTTCCTTAACGAGATTTTTTAATCTTTCTTCAAATTCACCGCGATATTTGGTCCCGGCGATGAGAAGCCCCAGATCAAGCGAAACAATCTCTTTGTCTTTCAGAGATTCGGGAACATCACCCTTGGCCACTCGCACCGCTAGACCTTCGGCAATCGCGGTTTTCCCGGTGCCGGCTTCCCCTATCAGAATCGGGTTATTTTTGGTCCGCCGGGACAATATCTCCATAATCCGTCTAATCTCCTGGTCGCGACCGATTACTGGGTCCAATTTATCGGCCCGAGCAAGGTCGGTGAGATTGCGGGTAAATTTCTCGATTGCTTTGTTCTTTTTTGGTTGATCAATATCTTTAACATTACCGGCCCGCAATTCTTCAACCACTTTAATAACCACTTCTTTATTGACTTTAAAACGATTTAAAATATCACGCGCGTCACTAGAGACCTCAAGAATAGATAACAACAGATGCTCAGTGGAAACAAATTCATCACCGAGACTGTCGGCCACTTTGGACGCCGAATCAAAAATCCGAACCAATTCTGGGGTTAGATATATTTGGTACGACGGTGAAGCAATATTGGCGCCTTCCGGAGTTTCCATTAGGTCCAAGATATAATCCGTCAACATTAGACTATCAACTTCTAATTTTTCAATAATTGAAACAGTGGTACTGTCTTCTTGCAAAAGCAGTGCCGCCAAAAGATGAGTCGGGCTCACATGATTTTGGCCACGTTCAATAGCCAATTCGTGCGCCTTACGAATAACTTCTCTCGCTTTAGATGTAAATTTTTGAAATGGAGGCATGGTGAATTAAATTATGGCTGAGTAAAACACCTCTATAAATAGCGGTCGCACGCCATGATTAGCTAAATAATACAATTATTTAGCTATGCCGTCAATCAGGGACAAAATGACTTTTTTACCCAAAGCCACTCCCGCCATATCGTTTAAGCCAATAAGCTTTCCTCTAATATCAATAAGTGGTCCCCCTATATTGTTCACCGCCGAAGCATTGGTATATATCATCGTGGCCGAACTAGAGGCAGTCTGGCCAGCCAAATTGGAAACAATACCCATAGCAACACTATGGTTACCATCGGCCCCTGACCCAATACCGATAACCGACTGCCCGACCGAAATTGCACCCTCAGCTAATGATAGTGGTTTAATATCTTTTGCACTTGAGGCAAAAAAAGCGACGTCCTCTGGCACTATTTCTAGAACTGCCACCTGTCCACCAGAGCTTTCTGCGATGACTTTTACTCTGAAGACCGAACCGTTCTCCATTTTTATATCATAAACAATTTTTGGTTGAACTATTTTGCCACTAGTTACAAACCGTCCACTAGAACTGATAAGAAAAGCTGTCCCTAGTTGTTGGGAAACCGCTGTCCTTTTTACCTCATGGGTCATCAAACTACCAACAGCTGGCGACGCGGTATTGATCGCCTTCAAGACTAGATCTTCTTCGGTTACCACTATCGGCACCTCTCTCACCACCGACGCCACTTGAGTCTCGCCTGGCTTTACGGTATCAACAGTGCGTTCTACCACATGAGTAATAGTCCTAGTCACCCCCTCGGGCGCTTGGTCCATCAAGGTCACGGTAACAATCCCAGTGGCAATCGAGGTTACAAAACTCACCAATAGAGTGAGTAATACGATTTGGCTTTTATTTAGGTCCTCGATGTTCATATTGGTTTTATAATATATTCTAATCAAAACTCCCGCAAATTGACTTTTTATATTTTAGCTTGTTTAAAATTTTCTTCGGCCTTAGCCCAATTAATTACCGCAAAGAAATTTTCTAAATATTCCACTCGACGGTTTTGATATTTTAGATAATAGGCATGTTCCCAAACATCAGCGCCAATAACTGGTTTTAACCCCAAGGATACCGGGGAATTTTGATTGGGAGTAGTGATAATTTCCAATGCGCCGGTTTTGTTTACCACCAACCACACCCAACCCGAGCCAAAATGGCCAAGCCCGGCATTAATAAACTTTTCCTTAAATTGAGGTGCATCCCCAAATTGATCATTGATCGCCAATACCAGCTCGCCCTCATCGGGAGCATTGTCTACCCGCCCCGGGCGCATTATCTCCCAGAAAAAAGTGTGGTTGGCGTGCCCACCGCCGTGGTTTTGGACAGCGGTTTTTATATCACTCGGCAAGGTTTCAATATTTACGAGCAAACTCTCAACCGTGGTATTAGCCAAATCTGGGTGAGTCTCTAGGGCGGTATTTAATTTATCAATATAGCCTTGGTGATGCTTGTCATGATGAATCCGCATTGTCTCCTCGTCAATATACGGAGATAAATCTGAATAATCATAAGGCAGGGAAGGTAATTTATACATATTTGGAAAATTAAAAATAAAACCTAATCATTTAATCAGGTAAATTATAGCACGCCAGAAACCTACCTTGTATTACCCTATGGTGTTGGTATTTCTTTCAATACCTTAATTATTTTAGCAATATCTTTTTGGGAAACATTCCGCCCAAAAGACAGCCGTATCGACCCTTCTTTCGGCATATTTTCCCCATACAAAGCCGCCAGGACATGGTTATCATTACTAAAATTGTGGGAACAAGCACTGCCAGTCGAAGCTTCTATCCCCTTGCTATCCAGCCACAAACAGAGCCACTCGGCGTCATATCCTGGTAAAGTAAAATTAATTTTGTTAGGTAAACGATTATCAAGATCACCATGAAAGATAATCGTCGGTAAATGTTTCTGGGCCTCGTTTATAAATCTCGTTTGTAATTTTTTCATCTCCTCCGCCTCGGTCGTTTGATTTTTGAAACAAATTTCCAAAGCGATGGCCAGCCCCACTGCCCCCGCCACATTTTGGGTACCGGACCGCAGACCCTGTTCTTGGCCCCCGCCGTAGACAATCGGCAAGAGCTCGACCGAGCGGGTTTTGTACAAAATAGCTGTCCCTTTGGGACCATAAATCTTGGAACTATTAATAGTTATTAGATCTGCCCCTAATTTTCTGACATCCAGCGCCAAAAAACGTGGCGCTTGGCACGCGTCAATATGAACCAAGGGGTATGCCGAATTATTATTTTTTCGCGCTAGGCGTGCTAGCCGAACAATCTCTTTGACCGGGTGCAAAGTGCCAATCTCATTGTTGGCAATAGAAATAGAGATTAGGGCCACACCAGCCAAATCATCTACCTTTAGATCCCCAACGGTTATTTGCCCCGCTTTATTGACTGGCAAAATATTGGCGGTCCACCCCTCTTTTTCTAATTGTTGGATAGGCTCTAAAACACTTTTGTGTTCGGTGGCTATGGTTACAATCGTACCCACTTTTTTGTTTTTTTGTTGGTAATCTCTGGCCACTCCCAAAATCGCCAAATTATTACTCTCGGTCCCACTACTGGTAAAAATTATTTCATCGGGTTGAGCAAAAATTAGATCAGCAATTTTTTTCCTCGCGCTAGTTAGGGTTTTATTGGCTCCGACACCCCCCATATGGATACTTGAGGGGTTACCGCCCCATTTTTGGGCCACTCGTGTTACCACCCTTAAAACCCGGCGGTCAATCGGGGTACAAGCGGCACTGTCAGCCGAAATCACTTTCGGAAAACCAAAAGAAAAATTAAACATATCTAGATTGTACCGATTGTTAGCTTTTTTGCAAAAATCCACCAGATATCGTATAATTCGGCCATTGTGAACCTAGATATCGATAATCTAATCGTCTTTCTTCTCTTGGGGCTGATTGGGGTACTCGCCTTTTGGGTAGTAACACTAGAATGGAGATTAAAAAATATCTTCCGAGGTAACAAGATTTCCAGCCTAGAATCAGTCATAGTTGATCTGGGTCAAGCGGTGGACGAGATAATAGACAAAGGCAAAAACGATGATCGCCTTTTTGAGGATATATATCGCCGACTAAAAGGTGTTTTGCAGCGTTGTCACACTATTCGTTTTAACCCCTTTGCCGATCAAGGTGGCAACCAAAGTTTCGCCACGGCGATAATGGACGAGGAAGGTGACGGTGTCGTTATCTCTAGTCTCTACTCCCGCGACAAAGTCAGTGTTTATGCCAAACCGCTAAAGAAATTTGCCTCGGCCCACGAGCTCTCCAGCGAAGAAACACAAGCCATCGCCGAAGCCAAAAAATAGTTTACCAAAAAATAAATAGCCCTCCTTATGACTGCAGACAACTCTGTAAAATCTAATAATTTGATTCCCCGCCTGCCATCGCCTGCTGGCTCAGCCACTGGCGGGCAGGCCCGCCCGCCAGTAATTGCTGTCGTTGGGCATATTGATCATGGCAAATCTACTCTGCTTGATTATATTAGAAAGTCCAATGTTGTTGCGACCGAAAAAGGGGGCATCACCCAACATGTCTCGGCCTATGAGGTAAGCCACCCCACCGAAAATGGTGGCAGTCGAACTATCACCTTTTTGGACACCCCGGGTCATGAAGCCTTTCAGGCGATGCGTAGCCGTGGCGCCAGTATTTCGGACATTGCGATTTTGGTAGTTTCTGCCGAAGAAGGGGTCAAACCTCAAACTCTCGAAGCGGTAAAATCTATCAAGGAGGCCCAAATTCCTTTTGTGGTTGCTATCAACAAGATTGACCGCCCCAACTCAAACCCTGATCGAGTCAAACAAGAATTGGGTGAACACGAAGTATATGTCGAGTCCTATGGTGGTAATGTTCCCAGTGCCAATATTTCGGCCAAAACTGGCGAAGGTGTAAGCGACCTATTAGACCTTCTTTTGTTGGTCGCCGATATGGCAGACTTAAAAGGTGAGTTGGCCAAACCTGCGTCTGGCCTTCTCTTGGAATCAAAACTCGACCCCCAAGTCGGTCCCGTTTTGACCGTAGTTATAAAAGACGGGTCATTGCAAAAAGGCGATTTCATGGTGGTTGGCAATGAGTTAGCAAAAATTAAAAAAATTGAAAATTTTCTCGGCCAGGATATAGACAAAGCATCATTTTCTTCGCCAGTCCGGATTTTTGGGTTTAGCAAAGTGCCAGAAGCAGGCCAAGGTTTTGAAACATTCAATGACAAAAAAATCGCCGAAACCTATCTTGAAGAAAAATCGGTTGTTGTAACCAAAGATGCCAAATGCGAAGACGAAACAAATAATCTTGACCTGCTCTGCTTACCACTGGTTATAAAAAGTGATTCTCATGGCACACTAGAAGCCGTCCTCCACGAAATTGCCAAAATAAAAGACGACCGTGTTCGCTTTAAAATAGTTGATACTGGTGTAGGTACAATTACCGATACTGATCTAAAAATCTTGATTGGCTCCAAAGAAGCTTTGGTGGCGGGCTTTAATGTCAAAATAGACCGCAGTGCCCAAGACCTAGCCGAGAGACACAATGTGACAATTAAAACTTTTGATATTATTTACAAACTGGCCGAGTGGCTAGCTGAAGAAGTGGTCAACCGTCGCCCCAAGCTGACTGAAGAAGTAATTGTCGCCAAGATTAAAATTCTAAAGATCTTTAGCCAAAATAAAGACAAACAAGTCCTTGGTGGTAGTGTCCAACAAGGAACGCTCAAAAAGGGTGCTCTGGTCAAGATTTGGCGTCGTGAAGCCGAGATTGGCAAAGGTAAAGTGGTAGAGCTCCAAGCCCAAAAAGTGGCCTGTGCCGAAGTGGCCGAAGGTGAACAATTTGGAGCCATCATCGAATCAAAGAATTCAATCGCCGAGGGAGACAAACTAGAAGCGGTTGAATTTATTACTCGCTAATGCACTTTTGACCCTTTTGTGTATAATTACGAACAGATATGCGATCAGACAAAATAAAAGACGCTCGGATAGAAGAGCTAATCCACCGACTAGTGGCCGAATATATTCATCGTGAAGCTAGCAACCAATCTTTGATTACTGTTACCAAGGTAGTAGTGACAGACTTTGGTCGCTCCGCAACTGTCTATATATCGGTTCTACCAGACAAAGAATGTCGGCCTGCTTTGTCTTTTATTGAACATCATCTGTCGGAGATGCGCGAATATGTCCGCGACCATAGTGACTTGCGAGTTTTACCTCGTCTGTCTGTCGGGCTCGACCCCGAACTAATGGTCCAATAATTTTGGCCTGGTGGCCCTGCCTGCCGGCAGGCAGGGAAGTGGTAACGCAGCGGTCTGCCCGCCCGCCGTCGCAAGCTAGGTGTTGCGGGCGGGCAAAACTTCCAACAGCTCTTAAAAAATATGGCCTGGTGGCGAAGTGGTAACGCTGGAGTCTGCAAAACTCCCATGCGCGAGTTCGATTCTCGCCCAGGCCTCAAACAAAAAGCTCTGCTTTTTGTTGCCGAGCGAGAATCGAACAGGAGTGGGATCGGGAGAACACCTGGTCTCCCGTGGAGGAAGGCAACTAGCGAAGCTAGTGTTGGAAAACCGTGCCCGCCCGCAACGCCTGAGCTTGCGATGGCGGGCGGGGGTTTTCAAAGTGTGAGATAGCGAAGCGTCCCGCCCAGGCCTCAAGCTCTGTAATTATTTTTTGTTTTGTGATATAAAATACAGGTTAAGGGCGAGTGGTGTAATTGGTAGCCACGCCAGTCTTAGGAACTGGTGCCGCAAGGCATGGGAGTTCGAGTCTCCCCTCGCCCACAATATGCAAGACCACAATAAGAAGTATTGTGGTCTTTTGCGTTTGTGAGAGCGAGGGGAGACTCGAAAGACGGAGGCGGTATACAAGACGAGCGAAGCGAGGGCTTGTCGCTGAGTCGGGGTCGAGAGTACTTAGGATTTGAAGAGTGGAGCGATGAATAATCCTTAGTAACTCGTGACCGAGCGACGGAGTCAACATCTGATATAATAAAGTGATGATAATCTTTGGTATCCTCGGGTTACTTCTCATCTCCTACGCCCTGTGGGTTAAAAATGAGAAGGGGCAAGATGTTATTTATATAATTGGGGGAACAGCCCTTCTTATCTACACAGTTGGTATATTGATGATCCGATATTTATCATCCTACAGGTGATATTCATTATTTCGGCTACGTTTGAGTTTATTAAGATAAAAAAGATAAAGTAGAAAATCCGTGCAGGATTCTTTCCCTACGGGAACGGTACAGGTTTCGCGTCTCATTTCACTGCGCTCACTGCGACAAGCTCAACCTTTTCGACTCCTGCACTCCGACTGAAGTAGTTCAGTCGCTACGGGGCACAAATAAAAAATACCCAATTGGGTATTTTTTATTTGTGCCCCGTGGAGGATTCGAACCTCCGACCATCTCCTTAAGAGGGAGTTGCTCTACCAACTGAGCTAACAGGGCAAACAAGTAATATTTTACTGTAAATTTTCTTTTATTCAATGATGAGGCGGGAATCTTTCCCTACGGGGACGGTACAGGTTTCGCGTCTCGTTTCGCTCAGGGGCGGGAATCGGTCACAACTCTTCTGCTTCGATAAATCTACGCGACGAAGGTACCTTCCTTACAGGAACAGTACACCTTTTGGATATCTTTTTCGTCTTCGACTCAAACATATCTCAAAAGGTTTTTCGGTGTTCCAGATATTCACACCTCAACCCCGACTCGGCCACGCTCTACGAGCGGCTTCGCGGCCTCCGTCTTTCGATTCCCGCCCTGGTGGCCAAAACAATAATCGTAAAATGTATTCACATTTTACTCTTTTGTTTTGTGCCCAGGGCGGGAATCGAACCCGCATCCCTTTCGAGACACGATTTTAAGTCGTGCGCGTATACCAATTCCGCCACCCGGGCAAGGTTGCACAAATCTTATCATATCATTATTGGTGTGCCAAAGTACCATCCGGCTTGACCGGATGGATAAGAGGCACCATAAAGTAGTAACGGCGAAGCCGTTACTACTTCCAAAAAACCAGCCCTGATGCTGTCCGCGTAATCCTCCCTCTGTCTGCGACAGGGAATCGACGGACAGACTGGTTTATTTTTCTTGCATTTTTAGCCCCTTTTCCCTCCCCCGCCCACTACTTGACTTTCTAGCTAGTATTGTGCTATAATATTAGGTGAACTTGGGTCCTTGTCAACTCAAACAAACCCGCAGCGCGGGAGGGAGAAGATACTATGTCTGTTATTGGAGGTATTGTCATCTCTGTGGACCTGTTGATTATTCTCTTTTTCTGCATCAAATGGTACAGGAACTGGGACAATGGTCTATGGGAAAACAACCGGGAAATCGCTTGTCTGGCTATCTATTCGGTCATTTTTTTGTCGGTAATTCCGCTAAAAATGCCCGAGCTGCATCAGTACTCCGCGATTACCACACCCTTGGGATTGCTCATGCATTTGAGCATCCCCGCTCATCTTGTTTTGTCCGTCACGAGAAGGATACCGCTCGGGTACATTGGAGTGGTTACTTTTTTTGAGAGGCCGGTATTTTCAAGTGAAAAAGAGGGTCCTGTGTTTGTACCACTTGGAACGCACCAATTGCGAGTACTACCAAGAAAGCAACGAGAAATCGAAATTCCTGGGCCACCAGATAAAATCTGGCGCGGGGAAATAGATTTGTTGCCCGAGGGTAAATTACCAGCTTTTCGCGTCACCCACGCCGAAACCGACAACCCCACAACCATGAGCACTCTGAGCCTGGTGGAATACAAAATCCCGCTAGACAAAGACGGCAAGGTGGACCAGGAAAAAATTGACTTCCTGCGTTCCGATCGCTACACCGCCGAGTATGAGATGCGGGCAAAATACCGACTGACAGATGCCGGAGATTTTCATCGAAATTTCGACGGTATTCCAGAGTTTGAGCAGATAGCCGAAGATGCCATCAAAGGCACCATGCAGACTATCCTACCCACACTCACAATCGGAACCACCATAGAAAACCTTGGCAAGATTAGTGAGGCTCTCGCCACAAACCTCCGTACCAAGATTGCCGACCGCAATCAAGGTACACCCATTGGCGTGAAAATCGAGGATGTTGAGATAAAGACAGTGACTTTGAGTCACTCCCTCAACACATCCATGATGCTTCGCATTCAGGCGCGCTACGACCGCCAGACAAAGATCACAAGCTCTAAGGCCGAGGCCGAGAGTGCGCTTTTGATAGGAAACGCTAAAGCCGTAGTCGAAGCTGCTCCCTACCGGGAACAAGCAAAACTGTGGCAAGAACTTCCTCAAGCACAAGTGGCTTTCACGATCGATGCTATGAGAGATGCAGTCAGTGCCAGTAAACCGGTCGTTATGACCAGTCTCGGAGGAACACAAACCAGCGATCTGGCTGGAGCTTTAATGGCCCTCGTCGGACAAACAATCGCGAACAACCCACCTAACCAACAACCGTAAACCCGTCCAGAAAGGATATCTACGATGGGAGCTCTGATTGTGATTGGGGTTATATTGGTAGGTACATTTTTGGGGTACACATACCTCAATAAACCACCGACACCACCCGCAACCCCAAGAAACCGAAATACACCAAGTGGAGGTACAACACCTCCCCCCGCACCTGGCCAACCCGCTGGTGCCGGGGCAGCAGCTGCCGCTGGCAACAACCAGCAACAGCAAGCACCAGCGGCGACACCGAAGAAATGGGGGTGGGGGTGGATCGCCACCTTTATCCTACTTGTGGCTGGAGTGGCCTACGGGGGCTGGCACTATGGCAAAACCCACCAGGCACCCCCTCCCCGCTGGGAATTCCAATTCAAACGGATGGCGGGGCAAGGTGTCGAAATGGACACCTACGCCGCTAAAATAGCGCGCTTTGATCAAATCGGAGACCACACGGTCTTCGAGTTCGAAGTGTACTATAGCGACAAGGACTGTGGAAATTTCCAGACAATCTTTTTTGAGTACGATACCCGAAAAGGAAAGTCTGGACGCTACCACCAGTCCTGCCCCCCAGACGAAGGCGTCTGGGATTTCTACCAGACCGGAAGTCGGTTCAATGGTACCCTAAAAAGTACCAAACTGGCCGACGAGATGATGTTTGAGCTGTACCGCGTCCAATGAGACTTGGTCCAGCAACGCCCGCCCTACTCTGATCACAGAGGAAGGCGGGCATTTTTGTATCACAAAACCGCCCCGTGGAATAGCGAG
>JAUPVZ010000036.1 GCA_030916795.1 Patescibacteria group bacterium | reverse complement strand
GGTTCTGGCGATTATGGTTGTTCTGTTGGCCATTATTTTACCCTTGTCACTTTTATTCTCGCAGATTTTAAATGAGGCGAGGGGAGTGACAAACTATCTGGTTACAAATGGTTCTACATCGGTGATTATTGAAACAGCTAAGCAGGCGGAAACATATATTGGCCGGTTTGTGCCAGGTTATGAGCTAGATATCGAAACCTATGCCAAGGGTTTGTCCTCTGGTATTTTAAAAACCGCTCTCGAAAATTGGAGTGTTATTACGACTGGTACCTTGTCGGTACTCAAGGGGTTATTTTCTTTCATTATTTCTATTGTCCTGCTGTTTTTTATCTTTAGGGACGGGTCGGTTCTACGTCGGAACATAATCCGCTACAGTCCGTTGTCTGAAGATTTGGACCGCAAAATAATGTCCAAATTGGAAGATACTATTACCTCGGTCATTAGGGGGTCGTTTGTAGTGGCTATTATCCAAGGGGTTTTGGCTGGGCTAGGGGTATTTGCCTTTGGAGTAGCCAACCCGGCTCTGTGGGGCGTAGCAGCAGCCATGGGGGCGCTTATCCCTGGGGTTGGTACTGCCATCGTGATGGTGCCCATTATTATCTATCTATTCTTTACTTCCAGTCTGTTTTTTACCTTGGGCTTTGCTCTATGGGCGATACTGGTCGTTGGCTTGGTAGATAACTTCTTGCGCCCCTACTTCTATGCCAAAGGTATTCCTATCCACCCAATGTTGATATTCTTGTCGGTACTTGGTGGACTGGCGTCTTTTGGTCCACTAGGGTTTATATTTGGACCAATGATCTTGTCATTATTTTTTGCTTTGTTGGATACCCACCACTCATTTGTGTCAGATGATAGTTTGCCTAAAAAATAAGATTTATGAAAAAGGTAATATTTTTTCTGTTGGTTTTGCTTGTGGGGCTTAGTTCTATTTATTGGTTCTTGTTAAGAGATTGGCTAAAAGTAGAAAGGCAACCAGACACCAAGCCAGTGCTTCTTACTTTTAATTTTGACCCAATTGGCAGAAAGTTTGTCGCTGAAGGTCAAGATTTATCGGTTATTGAAATCAAAGCAATCCCGACTGGGACCGAAGTCTCTGCCAAAGATCATCAAAATTTGGGCGAGATGACTATTGCCGAAGAAAAGGATAAGCAACTATGGGTGGCTGAGGTGCCCAAATCGCCTCTGGCTGTATCAGAAATATATGCTGTAGCATTTGATGAACAGAACAACCAAGTGGGCAAATTATCCCTACCTTTTACCGGTGCGACCGACATTTATGATAATTTGTGGAAACAGGTTCCATTTGAAGAAATTACTTTAGAGATGGGGAAATCCAAAATGGCGGGGGCTCTAGGTGTAAAGCTTTTAGCTATTCCCGAAGACAATCGTTGCCCAGTGGGAGTCGAGTGTATTCAGGCAGGACGGATTACGGCTGATCTAGAGATTAGCCTAAATGGGCGAGTTAGTGTTATGAGTCTAAGGAGTGATGAGGGAGAAAGGCGAGTGGGCGATAATTATTTTCTAAATATTTCCAAAATTGAACCCGAGGCGGTAGAGGGAAAGGAAATCGAAGACTCAGACTACAAAATAACCTTTTTTGTGACTAAAGAATTAAGTCGCTAAGAGATTAACTCCCCGGGGGTTCTATTTGTTATAATTTTCTTATTATGAAGCAAGACCAAGCCTTTGAGCTTTTAACTATGGGCCATAATGTTTTTTTAACTGGCCCAGCGGGAGCCGGCAAAACTTATCTTATAAATCGTTATCGCAAGTGGCTGGACCAAAAGAGTATCCCTGTGGCGCTTACGGCTTCGACCGGTATTGCGGCTACCCATATTGGTGGGGTCACAATTCATTCTTGGTCTGGGCTTGGTGTCAAAGATGGATTGTCGGTCTATGATTTGGAAAGTTTGCTAGAAAAAAAATATCTCAGTGACCGGGTGCGCGGGGCATCGGTACTTATTTTGGATGAGATTTCGATGCTATCGTCGCGTCAGTTTTCGGCCTTGGACGATATTTGTCGAGCCTTTAGAGCGGTGGACTTACCTTTTGGGGGGTTGCAATTGGTTTTGTCTGGTGATTTTTTCCAATTGCCACCGATCCAAAGTGGCTATCGCCAGCCAAACTTTGCCTTTGAATCTGAAAGTTGGAAAAATGGCCGAATTAAATCTTGCTATTTAGAAGAGCAGTTTCGCCAAGGTGGTGATGGTTTGTCGCAAGTCTTGGCTGATATTCGTGGTGGCAATGTTAATACTGAAACAAAAAAAATATTATTATCCCGTCTGAACAAAAAACCAACGGGTGATATTCCGCCCGCACGATTGTTTACCCACAATGCCGATGTTGATGCTATCAACAATAATGAGCTGGTAAAACTACCAGGACCAACAAAAGTTTATGAAATGACCGGGCGAGGGGCAAAAAAATTGCGCGAAACTCTAGCCCGGACAATTTTGGCCCCAGAAAGGTTGGCTTTGAAGCCAGACGCTCGGGTGATGTTTGTCCGTAACAATTTTGAAGCCGGGTTTGTGAACGGCACCATGGGAATAGTGGTTAGTTTTGACCGGACCGGTTGGCCGATTGTGCGACTGTCTGATGGTAAAAAAATTACCGTCGCTCCGGAAACCTGGCGGATAGAGGATGATGGTAAAGTAAAGGCGGAAGTTAGCCAACTGCCACTACGTCTAGCGTGGGCTATTACTATTCACAAGAGCCAGGGGATGAGCCTAGACGCCCTCGAGGTGGACTTGTCCAAGGCCTTTGTCCCAGGAATGGGCTATGTGGCCTTGTCTCGGGCCAGACGGCTAGATGGGCTCAATTTGCTTGGTATAAATGATTTGGCCCTGCAGGTAGAGGAAAGAATTTCTTATGCCGAGACAAAGATCAAAGATATGTCTAGTCGCTTTGTTCTGGGTTTAAATAATATGACCAAGGATCAGAAAGATAAATTGGTTGAAAAATTTATTACTGAATCAAAAAAGGAAGCGCCAGCCAAAAAACTTTCTACTTATGCCGAGACAAAAGTGCTGGTTGAAGAGGGGCTAGTTCTGGCCGATATTGCCAAACAGCGCGGGGTGACCGAGGAGACAATCATTTCTCATTTAGAAAAATTAAGAGAAGAAATCCCTGATTTAGAGATTGACCATTTTAAACCGGCAACAAATCGCTTTGCCAAAATATTAGAGGCGTCGCAGAAATGCAAAAGCACAAAATTGTCAGATATCAAAAAAAGTCTCCCAGCCAGCTTTTCATTTAAAGAAATTCGATTAGCTAGATTATTTTTTACAAAATAAAGTTGTCCTTTGCACCTTTTTTGTTTGACCAATATAATATAGAAAATTTTAAAAAATATTTGGATGTTAAAAAAGAAGGAATTAGATGTTCTGATAAAAACTGGCTTGTTCGGTTTTATTTTGATTTGTTTTGTCTTTTCAGTTTTTAGCCATTTGCAGGGGGTGAGACGTGACCAGCAAATCCAAAAGAATTATTTTACCCAGATTGGTGTTGTAAAGAAAGAGTTGGCTGATACCAAAAAAATTGTCAAAGCCTTGGTCGACGGGAACAGTGAGTTGGCCCAAAATCTAGAAGAGGAAAGATCTAAACGTGAACAATCCGAAGCGACAGTGCTTGCTTCCGAAAAAAAGCTAGCGGCTTTGACTGCTAACCTAGATGCGGGTGATATAACCAAGATTATTACCGAGTGGAGCGGGCGTGTGGTCAAGATAGAATGTATTGTAGAATTTACCGACGGGACCAACAAAAAATCAACCGCTTCGGGGGTCGCTACCACCAACGCTGGAGTTACCGAAATTTATACCAGCAAACATGTAGTCGAGGAAAAGGGCGTGTTAGCCAAAGAATGCCAGGTCAAATCTGAAGATGGGACGATAGAGGTGGTGGCTGATATTATTAAGGCCGATAGCAGTAAAGACTTGGCCATTTTGAGCTTTAGCAAATCTGTTCGTCTACCCATAACTGCGATGACGGCGGTAAAAAAATGTACCATCAAGCCAGTACTAGGGGATCAGGTGGTAATTCTTGGCTATCCTAGCGTTGGTTCGTCTAAGGGTGTTACCGCCACCGACGGTATTATATCTGGTTCGGATAAGGATTTTTATATTACATCGGCCAAGATTGAGAGAGGTAATTCTGGTGGGGCCGCTATTTATGTAAAAAACAATTGTTTGTTGGGCTTGCCGACCTTGGTGGTAGCGGGTCAGGTAGAGTCATTGGCTCGTATTCTTGCTCTATAATCTAAGGTTTGTTATCTTGGCAGATATGACAATAGATAAATATTCAGCGGTTTGGGTCTCTCACTCATCGATGGGTGATTTTTTGAAATGTCCACGGGCATATTATTTGCATAATGTTTACAAAGATCCTAAAACCGGCCACAAAATAAATATTGTTAGCCCCGCTCTGTCACTTGGCTCGGCGGTGCACGAGGTGGTTGAAAATTTACTAAACTTTCCGGCCGAAGATAGAGCTAAACAACCCTTGTTTGAAAATTTTAATCTGGCTTGGGAAAAGGTGGCTGGGCGCAAAGGCGGGTTTCTTGATGACGACGAAGAGCTATTGTATAAAAACCGTGGTTTAAAGATGGTTGAAAGAGTAATGGCCTATCCTGGCCCACTTTTAAATAAAGCGATAAAATTACCAGAGCATGAAAACGGCATGCCTCCCAATTTTTATCTCTCCGAAGAAGAAAATATTATTTTGTGTGGCAAGATTGACTGGTTAGAATATTTACCAGCCACCGATAGTTTACATATTATCGATTTTAAAACTGGTAAAAATGAGGAAAATGAAGACTCTCTTCAACTGCCAATATATTTATTGTTGCTAAAAAATTTACAAAAAAGAAAAGTGACAAAGGCCAGCTATTGGTACTTGGAAACAGATAATGATTTAAAGCCAGTTTTTTTGCCCGATTCCGAGGAGGCGCTAGAAAGAGTTTTAGACGTTGCTTTAAAGGTAAAAAAGGCTCGAGTGAAAAATGAATTTGTTTGCCCGCATGGTGGCTGTGTGGCTTGCCGGCCATTTGAAAAGATTTTACAAGGTGAGGCCGAATATCTTGGTATTGGTGGCTATGGTCAGGATCTATATTATATAAAAAGAGCCACCCAGGGTTAGAGATGGGTGGCTCGAGGCAAGTTTTCTCGCGTCTGATTTCTTGCCTCTGGTCTTAGCCCCAGGACTAGGGTGGCTGTGGCTAAGACCAGCTCGGCGTGGGCTG
>JAUPVZ010000035.1 GCA_030916795.1 Patescibacteria group bacterium | reverse complement strand
GGCCCTGCCGTCGGGAGAAATTTTGCCAGCCTTCTTTTTCCACATTCGATGTTTGTATAAATAGTTGGTCAAAAGTGGCGCAATAGCGATACCTGCAAAAAAGGCCATGGCCGTAGGGACAAACACTTTAATAACAGACAAAATCATGGTACTAAAATTATTCTGAATAATAAGTCACTGTCGCTTTAGCCAGGGCTAAAACATCGGTAAAACGACCGTCTTTGCTAGAACCAAGGACCACCACAATAACCGGCTGGGCCAGTCCGGCGTCTAGAGCTACCACCAGATTGCCCCCAGCGCTGTCGGTGTAGCCAGTCTTGGAGGCGATCAGCCCAGGAATTTTGCCCACAATATCATTGGTATTGTTGCCCGCATAGACTAGGCCCGAGGTGGAAGAAGTGAGAATCGATGGTCGCACTGTGGTTTGGAGAAGCTGGGGTTTATTTTTTATAATATACCGCATTAGTTTGGCGGTATCATGAGCTGAGCCATACGAACCGCCATAATTATATCCCAAATCAAGCCCAGTCTCGTTTATATATTGAGTGGTCGTGAGACCGATTTTTGAAGCATTATCATTCATTAAAGTGACAAAATTGAAACCCCGAGCATTGGCCGTCTCAGCTAGGGCCGAAGCAGCACCATTGGCCGATGTGGTCAACATATAGTCAATCAGATTATTAACAGACCAAATATCTTCTACCAACAACCCCGCATTACTTCCCCCAGACAAAGCTGAGGCTGAAATTTTTACGGCGTCATTCCCGCCGAGTACTTGGCTTGCGGTATAGGCGGTCATCAATTTGGTGATTGAAGCTAGTGGCAATTTGTCATTACCATTTTTGTTATAAATTATTTTGCCAGTATTGGCCTCCATCACTATCGCTGACTTGGCTTCCACCATAACAGAGGGAAAAATTTTGGGTGGCGGGGTCACTTGGGCCAAAGCTTGTTTTTCTAGTTCAATATTATGCTTTTGCCAAGCCGGGTAAGCAAAAATTATTATTAATAACAACAAAAAAGCGCTCGTGGTGGCGATAATAAGTCGGGTAATAGCTTTTGGGTGGCGAAATTGGTTATTCATTTTTGGCTTCAGTTTCTGGCTTGAGCATAAAATTTTTTATTTTTTCTTCTATTTCCGTAAACTCTGGCAATTGGCTAGAATTTTCTACACCCAGTAGGGCAAGTAATTCAATTGACGGTTTATATATAAAGCTTCTTTGGTCGGTTGGGTGGTTTTCGCGCAAGACTAGTCCCCTCACCAAAAGGTGGCGCAAAATAAAACTGGAATTAACTCCCCGAATATAATCTATCTCGGCCCGGCTGACTGACCCTTCATAAAGTACAATAGCTAGGGTTTCTAGCCCAGCTTTACCAATATCCCGAGCCAGTTCTTCTTTGGTTATTTTTTCAATTAAATCACTGGCCTCGCTGGCTGTGGCCAAGCAATAGGTATCATTGTTTTCAACCAGAGAGACTCCCCGACCAGCCAAGCTTTTGCCCAAGGTTTGGGCCGCTGTCCTAATCTCCTCATCGCTTACAGCCAAAATTTTTGCCAAGGTCGCCAAGGGTATTGGCTCAGACCTATAAAAAAGCACCGCCTCCAGCTGGCATGCAAGATTCATATTGGCTATATTATACCGTCAAAATCCATATTCGCCAACGCCGTGGGGGTTAAATTGATATTGACACACTGGTCTAAATATGATAAAAAAAGGCGGGTTTTCAACAAGAAAGGGAAAAAATGAACAGGTTCTTTGTCGGTGTCGCAATGATTGTGGTTTGTGGCTGTGCCACTATTTCCCCAAACGAAACCCCTAACACCCCGCTTGAGGTGGGGTTTAGGGTGGTGATGACCGAAGGTGTGGTTACTACCAAACCCACCGCCTTCAAAGGCGCCCAGACAGGGGTCTGTGTGGTCGTGTTTGATGGTGGAGAGCGGGCCATCACCCGTCTCGTGACGGTGGACATGCCCGTTGGTGCAAACCTAAGCTTCGGTGACCGAGTCAAACTCGAGGTTGCTGAACAGGTCGGAGGCGACGTGGTTTATCATATTGTCACCGACTGTATCCCAAAGGAGAAAAAGGAATGATTACTTTCTCTCCTTCCTACGTCGCGGGCCGTACCGGCCCGCGACGTATTTTTAATACCTTGGTATTCCAGGTGTCGTGGTTTGCATATTTATATCAGCATAATGGTCGTGTTGCTCGACATCGATTATCCCCTGTTTGACCAGCTCCAGCATACCCAGAAAACTAATAATTACATTTACTCTCTCGGCTTTATCTTTCGGGGCAAAGTCACTAAATTTCATAGAGATAGCGCGTTGGATTCTGGTTGAAAGATCGTCAATCGTTTCTTGCAAGCTCCGCACTTTTTTTACAATAATTTGGGGAATAATTTCGGGTGAAGGTAGTGATTGTAGAACCAGTCTAATAGCTGATAGCAGGTTCGGCTTGGTTATCTCTGGGGTGGGGACAAATATGGGCACAATATTTTTGTTGGGCTCACGAAAATACAAAGGGTTTTGGCCATAAATGTTTTTAATTTTCTGGGCTACCTCTTGGATATATTGATACAATTTTAATCGACGTTCTAGCTCGGCCGCATCGGTTTCTTCTTCAGTGGTTAGGTTTAGGTTCGGCAAAAGTGAAGAAGATTTTATCAACATTAAAGTTGAAGCCACCACCAAAAAATCGGCCGTTTCGTGTTTAGGCAGATGCTCAAATTGTGAGAGATAAGCAATATAATCGTCGGTAACAGCGGCGATATTGACCTTACTAATATGTAATTTCCTTTTTTCGATAAGTTGCAACAGGAGGTCGAGCGGACCTTCAAAATCGTTTAGCTTTAGAGCAAAAGACGCTGTCATATCTGTATATTGTAACTTTTTTCCCCTAAAACAAAAAGGAGGCCAACACGGGTGTGTCGGCCTCTGGAGTAAAACGGGGGCAGATGAAAATATGATAGCCCCCTATGAGACAGCTGCTTGGGACCGAGGCGATTACGGTCGGCACAGGAACGTTTGGAGTAAAGGTAGGCTTGGAGGTCCTACTCTACCCACCGCTCTCGGCCACGGTCCCAAGGCAGGAATGAGCACCTACCTAATATTATAGCAGATACAAATATATTGTCAAGTTTACCACAAGGCCAATCCTCGTGAGAGAAAGGTGTTGAAATATAAGGCTATTGGGACAGTAATCCGTCTATTCGGTTTAGATCGCGCGGGAACATACATGCTTCGCGGACATTTTTTAGACCCAAAATTTGCATGGTCATACGCTCGGCGCCGAAGGCAAAGCCACCTTCGGGTGGAGCCCCGTAGCGAAAGGCCTCGAGAAACATTGAGATTTTATCTGGGTCCATCCCCCACTCTTTTACGTGAGTCATTAGCTGTTTAAAGTCATTAACCCGTCGGCCGCCAGATAGCCACTCAACTCCGCGACAAAGAAGGTCCATACCTTCGTTGAATTCGGGGTTTTCAGGGTTGGGATAAACATAAAAAGGTTTTTGTTTTGTGGGATAGCCGTAGACATAAACAAAGTCAGATCCGGTTTCAGTTTTTATCATTTCGCACAGCTTTCGCTCCTGTTCCGGGTTTAAGTCTTTGTCGGCAGGCGCTCCTAGTTTTTTTAAAGCCTCGGTAAGAGAAAGTGTGGGAGTTTCTTCAATCATAACTGGCAATTCAGCCTCCAAAAAAGCTAATTCTTTAGCACATTTTGTTTTTACTTGTTCTAATATGTGGCGGACACAGGCCTCTGACATATCACGAACATCGCGCCAGGAATCGATAAAAGCCATCTCGGCGTCCAGCGACACAACCTCCGTGAGGTGGCGAGTGGTGGCGCTTGGTTCGGCGCGGAATATTTTGTTTACCGAGAAGACACGTTCAAATGCAGTCATCACCACCTGCTTGTACAGTTGGGGTGACTGGCTGAGGTAGGCTTTTTTGTCGAAATATTCAATCTTGAAAACTTCGGCGCCACCTTCGGCGGTAGCGGGCACAATTGATGGTGCTTGGAATTCGAAAAAGTCTTGAGATTTCATAAACTCACGGAAGGAATCTATGATGACAGCTTGGACTTTAAAGATGGCCTGCAGTTTTGGGTGGCGGAGTGACAGCGCGCGGTGCTCGAGTTCGGTCACGAGGTCTAGGTTAAAACCATCAGCCGACATATCAAAGGGTAAGGTTTCCGCTTCGGCTAAAATATCAATACCAATTATTTCCAATTCAATATCGCCATTTAGAACTCCTTCTTTTATATTTTTTTCTGGGCGTTTGTTGACGTTACCAGTAATAGCTACCACAAATTCTGTGCGCAGTTCTTTTGCTCTATCCATAGCTGGGCTATTGGGCAGTACTACTCCTTGCACTTTGCCACTGCGATCACGAAAATCTAGAAAGACCATTTTTCCTTGGTCCCGCCGAACATCCACCCACCCTTTAATGAGTACTTCCTCCCCTATTTTTTGGCCTAAATTGGCGATTAGTGTACGTTCCATAAATATGAGTCTAGCAAAGGTTATCTATCCCTGCAAACTACTGGTGCAACCCAATCTGAAGCTCGTAGAGGTGGCGGTAGACGCCATTTTCTTTTTCAAGTAACTCATCATGCTTACCGGTTTCGACAATTTCACCCCCTTGGAAAACAAAAATTTTATCAGCTCGTCTAACTGTGGAAAGACGGTGAGCAATAATAAAGGTCGTTCGGCCTCGCATTAGTTCTTCTAATGAGTTGGTAATAAAGTGTTCTGATTCGGCATCGAGGGCCGATGTGGGTTCATCTAAAACCAAAATGGCTGGATTGCGTAAAATAGCGCGGGCAATAGCTACTCTTTGTTTTTGACCAACCGACAATTTTACACCCCGATCGCCCACAATCTGCTTCCATTTTTTGGGGAATTTGGCAATAAACTCTAGGGCGTGCGCTTTATCGGCCGCCGCAACCATCTCTTTTTCTGTTGCACTAAAGTTTCCATATTTAACATTTGTACCAATGGTGTCATTAAACAAAACTACTTCCTGGGGCACGATGCCGATATGTGATCGAAGAAATTTCAAATCTAGTTTTTTAATATCAACACCATCGATAATGACTTTACCTTTTTGCACAAAATTATACCCAGACAATAGATCAATGAGGGTACTCTTTCCTTCTCCAGATTTGCCAACTAATGCAATAACCTCCCCCGCTTTTATGTCAAAATTAATGTTTTTGAGTACCGGGCTTTTGGTTTCGTAAGAAAAGTGTACATTCTGAAAAGAAATCTGACCCTTAATTTTTGGCAAAGTTACGATACCGGTTGGCTTGTAATTTTCTGGCTCGGCTTTAAGTGTTTTTTCGGATTCTTCTAGCGAAATAAAGCCATTTTGCACCGTGCGCCAGTAGTCACCTAAGGTAATAAATGGGGCAAACAACATCCCGGTGTAGCTCGTTATGGCAATCAGCTGACCAATGGTCATTTCTTCATTTTGGATCAATATTATAGCCAGAATAAACACCGTCGTCTGAGTAACCAAAATTATCATTTTTTGATAGAAGCCAATTTTCTTCATTAGCCTCATCATTAAAATATTATTACCCAAGGCACTCGTCAAAAAATTTTTAATATTTTTCTTTTGTTCATAAGCTTCGGCGGTCATTTGTTTAACAGCGGTGATATTGTCTAAGCTGTCGTGACCATTTCTCCAAGCTTTCATCCAGCCAGCTTGGATTTTTCTTTGAATTAATGTTCCCGGGGCGATGGTTCTCATCAATACTAAGATATAAGCCAGAACCCCGCATATCATAAGACCGGCAATTTGTTTGTTGACAGTAATTGTTATAAATATTGCCACCACAATACTCAAAAATTGGGGAGCAAGGTTTATTACTACCCGTGTCGAAATATCAGACAGCACATTGGCGCTACGTTGAATGGAGTTCAATAATGGCCCCATCTTTTTCTTTTTATGAAAAGAGAGGGGTAAATTTAATAGATGATTATATCCATTGGAAACATACCTAGCATAGAGGGTCATATCTAGGACACTGGTTTGAAAACTACGAACTTGTTCGAGGGTATAAGTTATAAGTTGAATTGCTAGCCAGGCCAATAGCCAAACATAAACCACGTGTATATTTATATTCCCCAACACAAAATGCTTTGACGTTAAAATTGTGTCTAACATCTTCCCGGTTATATACGGGATTACTGGATTGGTCACCGACAAAACCAGAGCGACACCAATCAAAATTTTCATGGTCCGCCGGTGCTCACCTAGGTAATGGAAAATAATCTTGAGACCCTTTAAATAGTCCTCTTTAGTAAGAGTTTTCTTCTTGGCCATTGGTTAGGTGTTATTAATAATCAGAAACTAAGCCCGGTTTTTTCTTTTACTTTGGTCATTTTGGTAATAGCGCGAGCGCGAGCTTTTTCACCACCATCTTTCAGAATTTGTTTTACGTGGTCAGGGTCGGCGGCAATTTCTTTTCGTCGTTCACGTAGTGGAGTAATAAATTTGATAATATTTTCGGCCAATAATTCTTTTGATTCTTTATAGCCCATCCCCCCTTCACGATAACGGCTTTCTATCTCAGCTAGTTGGTCGGCACTGAACAGCTTGTGTAGAGCAAAAATATTGTCGGTGTCGGGGTCTTTTGGTTCAGCCGGAGTTTTAGAGTCGGTGACAATTTTCATACACAAAGAGCGAATCTCATCGTCCTCGGCAAAGAGCGGAATAGTATTGTTATAGCTTTTAGACATCTTTTGGCCGTCGATGCCGGGAACCACCGCCACACCCTCAATAATTTTTGGTTCAGGTAGTTTAAAAGTCTCACCAAAAATGCGGTTAAACTTCTCGGCGGTGTCGCGGGCATATTCGACATGCTGTTTTTGGTCGGCGCCGACTGGCACAATGTCGGTGTCATAAATCAAGATATCTGCCGCCATGAGCATGGGATAGTTAAATGTTCCGACACTAATTTCCTTATTTTTGGCCTCGGCATCCTTAAAAGCATGGGCTCGCATTAGGTAAGGCATGGTAGTGATGGTGTCAAAAATCCAAGCTAGCTCGGCATGCTCGGGCACATCTGATTGTTTGAAGATAGTAGATTTGGCTGGGTCTAGACCGACAGCTAGGTAATCTATAGCCAGATTTAGCGTCAAATCGGCCATTTCTGGGCCATTTTGAATAGTATTTAGCCCATGGTAGTTGGCAATCATATAGAAGCTGTCGTGGGCGTCTTGGAGCTCGACAAACTGGCGCATGGCTCCAAAATAATTGGCGATATGAGGGCGACCAGTTGGCTTGATACCGGATAGGAGGATTTTTTTAGTAGACATAGTTTTTAGATTATACCCTGAATTTTAAAACAAAAAAAGCCGCCCTTTCCCTGCTGGGATTAAGCGGCTCATAGTTACCAGTGGTTAGAACTATAACCTGCCCGAGATGGCCTTCTAGTCCTTCGGTTCGCAACCAGGTCGGAAGTAAGACATGATCACCACGTCGACGTAGCGACCGTTGATGAAGAGGTGACTTTTCATCACCCCTTCTTGTTTGGCTCCCAACTTTTTACCCAGGGCGATACTTGCCTTGTTGTGAGCGAAAGCTTCGTGTACGACCTTGCGAAGGTTCAAGGTGCCGAAGGCATACTTCAAGAGGAGTTGGCCCGCCTCGGTCGCTACCCCTTTTTTGCGGTTCTGCCTATCGCCAATAAATATGCCAGCGTGGGCTAGGCCGTCCTTTTGCTTTACCCGATGAAGTCCGATGTTGCCTAGTAATGTTTTTGTCTCGTTATCGATGATTCCGAAGACAAAATCATTTGGCATTCGGCTTGGTAACTTTTCGATCCACTCTTTCTCTTGGCTCGCATACATTGGCAGGTAGGTGGAGAGATATTCCCTCATCTCCTCTTGGTTTATCCAGCGAGTGAGGATTTCCACGTCCTCAATAACCAGAAGCCCCAGAGATACTATTTTGCCTGCCAGACACACTATTCTTTCCATGACACATCTCCTATCAAAGACCTAAGACTGACCCAAAAACACCCCACTGGTGCTTTCGTCCAGCTGGGGTGTCTCTAGAGTTGGTAAGTGTTTAAATTACGAGGTGGTAGAGCTATCACAGCTAGAAGAAAGGCAAAAGGCGCCGTCACGGACGACGGTCGCAAAATTCTTAATCATGCTGTGATAAAACTGTTGCATATTTTATCTATACCATACCCAAATTTTATGTCAAATGAACAGACTTTAGGGATTCTGTTATTTATAAATTAAGCAAATTTGGTTTTTAGAACATCTGCAGAAAAATTTGCTTGGTTCGACTGAAAGGAGAAAATTTTTCGAAGCCGAATGAGGAGGTCGTTGGAAACCGACGAATGGTTCTAAAAACCAAATTTGTAAATACTACACCCCCTCTTCTTTCAGATCTTCTATCAATTTCTGGGCCTTTTTAGTGAGCTTTTGCGGGGTGTTTATAACCACGCGGATAAGTAAATTGCCCCGATGTTTATTGTCGATCGGTACCCCCTTCTCTTTGACCCGCAAAATTTCGCCAAAAGAAATACCGGCCGGGATTTTGATTTTTAAATTATCCCCTTCGATTGTTTTAATATTATAGTCGGCACCCAACAAAGCATCGGTTAATTTGACATTTAGATCCATTCGCAAATCACTGCCCTCACGACGCCAATTTTTATGGGCCTCAACATAGACCTTGATATATAGGTCGCCTGTCTGGCCACCTGGCACAGCCTCTCCCCGACCAGACATACGGATCATCTCGCCCGACTCAATACCAGCTGGGACTTGGATTTGAATTTCTTCACTTTTCTTGCGTACACCATCACCTTTACATATATTGCAAATTTGCTCGGGCATCTCGCCTTTGCCATGACAAGAGTCACAGATTTTGTTAACTGACACTGCACCTAAGAAAGACCGCCTGGTCTCGTGAATTTTGCCTTTACCATTGCAAGTAGCACAGGTTTTCAGCTTGGACCCCTTTTCCCCGCCTGAGCCGGAACAATTTTCACAAGTCCCTACTTTGTTTATTAATATTTTTCTTTCGACGCCAAAAATAGACTCTACAAAAGATATCTGGATATCCACCGAAATATCTCGGCCCCGCTTTTGTCGGCCACGATTGCCGCCAAAAATATCTCCAAAAATGTCCCCGAGGTCAAACTCAAACCCTTGGCCACCGGCAAAGTTGGAAAAATCAAAACCCTCGGCCCCAAAACCCGAAAAGCCACCCTGGCCCGCTCCCGGGTTGCCCCCACCAGCAAAAGCTCGGCCGTACATATCATACTCAGAGCGTTTTTTGTCGTCCGACAATGTTTGGTAGGCCTCGCTAATCTCTTTAAACTTGGCTTCGTCCCCACCTTGTTTGTCGGGGTGATACTTGTGGGCCAATTTACGAAACTGTTTTTTGATATCCTCTTTCGAGGCTTTCTTGTCGACACCTAAAATTTCGTAATAGTTTTTAGCCATAAATGAAAATAATACTGGATTTTCTAATCTTTCTTCTCGTCCGTCTCAGCTTCTCTTACCTCACCCTCCTTATTTTCGGTTGGTTGCTCTGGCGTGGTGGCTTTTGACATCGCCTCGCCAATCTTCATCATCGCTGTGGATAGCTCACTGGTAGATTTTTTAATGGCCTCCAAATCATCTTTATCTTTGGCTTCTTTGACAGCTTTTACTTTGTCTTCCACTTCGGTTTTGATTTCAGCACTAATTTTATCACCTGCATCGGCCAAAGATTTTTCGGCCGTATAGATCATTTGTTCAGCGGTATTTTTAGTATCTACTAACTCCCGTTTCTGTTTGTCTTCGGTGGCATGAGTTTCGGCCTCGGCTTTCATTTTCTCGATATCTTCTTTAGATAAACTTGATTGGGCCTCGATGCGGATAGATTGTTCCTTGCCAGAAGTTTTGTCTTTGGCTTTCACGGACAATATACCATTGGCATCAATATCAAAGCTCACCTCTATTTGAGGTAACCCTCTTTGAGACGGTGGTATACCGTCGAGAATAAACCGACCAAGAGTTTTGTTGTCGGCGGCCATTTCGCGTTCGCCTTGGACAATATGAATTTCTACCGATGTTTGATTGTCGGCGGCAGTCGAAAAGGTTTGACTACGAGACGTTGGGATAGTGGTATTGCGATCAATTAGTTTAGTAGCTACCCCACCTAAAGTTTCGATACCAAGGGACAAAGGTGTAACATCTAGCAACAACACATCCTTTACATCACCTTGGAAAATACCCCCCTGAATAGCTGCTCCAATAGCCACCACTTCGTCGGGGTTGATCGAACGATTGGGCTCTTTGCCAAAGAGGTTTTTAACCGCGTCCTGGATACCCGGCATACGGGTCTGACCACCTACTAAAATGATTTCATTAATATCTCCTAATTGGTAGCCAGAAACTTGCACTGCTCTCCTTGTAATTTCAATTGATTTTTTGATAAACTCATCAGCCAGTTCTTCCAGCTTGGCCCGAGTAAGTTTTTTGACCAAATGTTGGGGACCAGAAACATCGGACGTAATAAAAGGAATATTAATTTCGGAATCAATGGCACTTGATAGTTCATGTTTGGCTTTTTCGGCCGCCTCTTTTAGTCGTTGTAGGGCCAACTGGTCTTTAGAGATATCTAGGCCAGTCTCGGTTTTAAATTCCTTGAGTAACCATTCAATAATTTTTTGGTCGATATCTTCTCCACCCATATGTGAATCACCGTCAGTCGATTTTACCTCAATCGATTGTTCCCCGTCGGCTCCAGTGATATCAAGCACCGATACATCAAAGGTTCCGCCCCCAAAGTCGTAGACCACGACCTTCTCATCCTTTTTCTTGTTCAAACCATAGGCAAGAGCCGCGGCGGTTGGTTCATTGATTATTCGGCGCACCTTAAAGCCCGCAATTTCACCAGCATCTTTGGTGGCCTTTCGTTGGGAATCGTCAAAATAAGCCGGCACAGTAATAACCGCTTCTTCAATTTTTTCCCCTAGGTGAGCTTCGGCGTCACGTTTTAGCTTGGCCAAAATCATCGCCGACACCTCCTCGGGGCGATACTTTTTGTCACCCATGCCCACTTTTACCCCGCCGTCGTCTGACCGTTCGATAGTATAGGAAACCAAATCTTTGTCCTTCTGCACATGGGGGTCTTCAAATTTGTGGCCCATCAAACGCTTCACACCATAAATAGTGTTTTGGGGGTTAGTTACCGCCTGACGTTTAGCCAAGAGACCAGCCAGTCTTTCGCCGGTTTTTGATTGAGCCACTATCGAAGGAGTGGTACGCGCCCCTTCGCTGTTTTCAATAATTTTTGGTTGGCCACCCTCTACGTACGCCATTGCGGAGTTGGTAGTCCCCAGATCAATGCCTAGTATTTTTGCCATAGCGTATTTTGATTAGATTAAGTAATAAGTGTACTAAATTTTAACATATTTATTCTTGATATTCGCCAATCTTGACCTGCGCAGGACGAATAATCTTTTCTCCCAATTTGTAGCCCCTTTTTACTACCTGCAAAACACGATGATCTTCTTGGGGCTTGGCGGTATGGATAAGACCAGTTGACTCGTGTTCTACAGGGTTAAAATCTTTTCCCAGTGGGTCAATGGTTTCTACGCCATAACCGGTTAAAATATTTCCCAACTGACTATAGATATATTCTATCCCTTTGCGCCAATTCTCTGGTACCGCCTCCCATGTTTCTTTGTTGGCCATCGCCATCTCAAAACTGTCTGCGAGTGGAATAAAATCATCAATTAGCCCGGCCTTTATAACCTGCACCAGATTCTGACGGTCTCTCTCAGTATTGGTCTTTAGGTTGGAATAGTCGGCCTTGGCTCGTTGCCAACCCTCTAGATTGGCCATTTTTTCTTTTTCTGTTTCTACTAGTTGTAAACGTAGTTTTTTTATTTTTTTATTTACATCGTCTAGGTCTGTCTCGTCCTCAAAGACAAATTCATCTTCGTTATGGTCAGTGGTTGTTTTCTTTTTTATCATCACAACAAAAATTATTTGCTAAAGGGCAAACCAGCCAATACTTTTCCTAACCACGCGCTCCTACCGGTAGCACGTCAAATGAATCCATCACCCAGTAACCATTTTTAGTAAATGGCTTGTCTTTGGTGCTGTCAAAGTTGTGCACTGTTGATGTTTTGTCGGCATCATCCTGGTACAGGGCGACAAAATATTTTTCTCCCGCCACCAACCCTTCAGCTAGGTAGGAAGAAATGTTCTGGTAGTTTCCGGCACTAAAATATTGAGCGCCAATAATTAGGTTTGGGCGACTTTTATCTTCGGTTGAAGTAAAGGTTACCACCCATGCCCCCTCGGCTAGACTCAGCTTATTGATTTGGGTCCGCAAG
>JAUPVZ010000034.1 GCA_030916795.1 Patescibacteria group bacterium | reverse complement strand
GAGGGTCGGGGGTTCGAGTCCCTCAGCGCGCACAAAACAAAAAACCGCGAACAGCGGTTTTTTGTTTTGGGCCTTATATTTGCTACAGTACTCATATGGGTTTTCAACCAGAAATTATTTTTCAAAATAAGGATGTTTTGGTCATAAACAAGCCAGCTGGACTAGCGGTCCACTCTGATGGCCAAAAAGCTGAATTGACACTAGCCGATTGGGTAGCGGGCAAATTCCCCGATGTGATGGATGTTGGCGAACCAATGATTTTGCCTGACGGTCGGGTAGTAGTAAGACCGGGTATTGTGCACCGGCTCGATAAAGATACTAGTGGGGTAATGATTATCGCCCTGAACCAAAAATCTTTCCTGTGGCTAAAGGACCAATTTAAGAATCGCCAAGTAGAGAAAACTTATCAAGCTATTTTATATGGCAAATTTGCTGATACAAAAAATGAGCAGATTATAGATCTCCCGATCGGCAGAAGTTTAAAAGACCCGCGGGTGAGAGTGGCGAGTAAAAAAGCCGCAAGTAACTTGCGTGAAGCTATTACTATATTTAGGGTACTGGAAACAATTGGTGATTATTCTTTTGTCGAAGCTAAGCCTAAAACTGGGCGTACCCACCAGCTCCGAGCTCATTTTAAAGCCTTACAACACCCGATTGTTTGTGATCGTTTGTATGCCAAAGACAAGGTCTGCCCACTGGGGCTGGGGCGGCAAGCTTTACATGCCCTAGGTCTAAAAATTGTCTTACCAGATGGGGAATCAAAGCAATTTGAAGCACTTTTGGCCGAGGACATAAAAGTAGCTCTTGATAACCTTAGAAAGCCGTGCTAGACTGTCCGACGTTATGCAAGCAACTAACTTTAGGATTTCCCCAGTGGATGTCGCCAAGCGCCAAAAGCTAGATATTGGCTCGGGTAGCACAGTGCGTATCCACCAAAAAATTCAAGAAAAAGGCAAGACCCGTATCCAGATTTTTGAAGGGTTGGTAATTGCCAGAAAACACGGCAGTGAAGCCGGGGCTACTTTTACAGTCCGCAAAACTGCTTCGGGGGTGGGGATGGAAAAGACTTTTCCATTATATTCACCAATGATTGATAAAATCGAGATTGTACGCAAATCTAAAGTGCGCCGTTCCAAACTTTACTTTATTCGTGATAAGGCCGCTAAAGAAATTCGCCGTCGGATGAAGCAAGTTCTCGGTGGTCGGATGGATATAGAAGAAGAGGCGGTGGCTGGGCCAGAAATAAAGGAGGAGGCGGCCGAGGTGACAGAAGAGGTGCCAACTGAAACGGTAGAAAATGAGACTACGACCGAAGAGGCACCGACTGAAGACAATAAATAATAAAACCAAAAAACAAGCCGGCGTGAGCCGGCTTGTTTTTTGGTTGTTTTTACTTACAATTAGCAAGTGTAAATGCCCGAGTGCGGAAATTGGTAGACCGGCTACCTTGAGGTGGTAGTGCCCGCAAGGGCGTGGAGGTTCAAATCCTCTCTCGGGCACAAAAATAAAAACCACTTTTGTGGTTTTTATTTTTGTGCCCGAAGCAAGCGAGCTGCCTCGCTTGCGAGAGAGGATTTGAAGAGGTTGAGTATGTCGCAGTGAGCGTAGCGAAACGAGACGCGAAAACTGTACAGAATCTGTAAGATTCAACTCCTCTCCCGCCCCCCATTTGCATTTTATTACAGATATGGTATAATAATAAGCAGATAACTTGGGGTTTCAAATTCTATTTCCGCCGGCGCAAGGGTGGAGAAAGGAGAGAGAAGTGGCCAAGGAATTACATTTGTATGCAGTCTATGCCAGGGAAGGCAGACTGGATATTTTCAAAGGCCAAACTTGGGCGACCAGCGAGGCCCAGGCGATAAACAATGTTGTTAATCGCTTGGCGGGCGAGGTGCCAAAGGATCGCCGCCCGCCTATGTTTGGGCAGGTGATCGAGGGCGCGGGGACGAAGCGACCCAAACCCCGCAAGATTGGCCAGACACGGAAGTCGGCCAAGGCGGCGCCCCGACCTGGGCTGCAACTCGGGCTGCCCGAGGTAAAATAGTTTTTGTTGTCCGCTTGGCGCCACCTTTGGCGCTGGGCGGTTTCTTTTTCACTGATTTTTGTTAAAATTTTGATATGACTCTATTTACCGGCAAAGGGGACAATGGAACAACTAAAACTTTTGGTTGCAATCAACGTATCTCAAAATCATCGACTGTGGCCTGGGCCTTGGGCACATTAGATGAGTGCAATTCTTTTGTCGGCTTAGCTAAGGCTAAGTCGAAAGATGTTGATTATGAAGTTCCTGGCGCCGGGGCCAAGTTGGCAGTAGTTTTGCACCAGGTGCAAGAAAATATGTTTATTGTTCAGGCCGAAACCGCTGGTGCGGATAAAAAAAACTCCGCCGATAAGGTGACGTGGGCGGAGAATATTATTAATGAAATTGAAAAAACTTTACCGCCAATTAGTACTTTTTTTATTCCTGGTAGTACAGAATTAGGAGCCCTGTTGGATATTTGTCGAACAGTTTCTCGCCGAGCCGAGCGACTTTTGGTGGAAGTGTCTACAGAAGGTGTTCAGCCAATTGGCGCCGATACTTTGGCCTATATGAATCGTCTGTCGAGTCTTTTGTACGCACTCGCTAGACTTACTAACCATATGTCTGGTATAACAGAGGAGCCACCGCAGTATAAGTAAGGGGTGTTTAGTAAAAATATGGCGACCATGGTGTAACGGTTAACACTGAGGTTTGTGGAACCTTCGATTCGGGTTCGATTCCCGATGG
>JAUPVZ010000033.1 GCA_030916795.1 Patescibacteria group bacterium | reverse complement strand
GTATAAGTTCCAGCTAGGTTGAAAGCATAATTAAAGGTTGGTGAGGATGGTGATACAGCCGACTTATTACCTGTACCATCACCCGGATTAAAACCAAAAATTGGCGCTTCCCCCGCAGGAGCCGTAGAATTATAAGTAAAAGACCAGGTTGAGGACTGTCCCACTGTAACATTATTGGGACCAGTCACTACACGAATAGACGGTGCCGCCAAAGCATAACCTGGGGCCACGACCAAAACAGCCAAAATCAAAAACCGTAAAATATATTTCATTTTATAAAACTAGTAATAATAAAAACCATTTATAATTAAGACAAATCTGCCCGAATTATACTCCTGAGCTGTTTCAGATTCAAAAAGCTTATACACAACACCCCCGTTTGCCCTAGGGCAAACGGGGGTGTTGTGTTGTTTCTTATTTATTATTTTTTACTTCATCATCCCCCGCAAAATCTCTTCCATTGCCGACAAGGTGTTGGCCATTTGTGACTGTGATTGACTTATTATACCCAAAGCTGGCAACACTTCAAACGATATAGTCTCCGCCGATATATTTTTACTATCAGTCGTGCTATCAACTCTTATCACCATTTGGCCAAGCGGCATATCAAGAGGGATGGCAACATTTTCAATAATGTTAACATTGGTAAAGTTATTATTTATTGTCTTATAGTAATCGCCATCACATTCGTTATCACCTCCACCGGGGACTGAACAGAAATAAATGTTTACGCGAGGAATAAGCCCCGCTGTCCTCCATGTAACTTTTTGTAAGACAACCCCCCGACGAATCTCACGGATACCATCTTTCAATAAATAGGTCTGGACATAGCTAATCCTAGGACTAGATGTTTCTCTTTCTACCACCTGAAATGTTTCAGTGGATCTTGTCTCAACCCTCTTACCCCCAACTATATAATCTGTCCCGTTGGCGTTTACTAGACGAACCAAAATATAATAATCCTTGTTGAAATAAGCAGAGGTAATATTAGGAACAATATCTGCGAATGTATCCCCAGCAGAAGCACCGACACCGACGGAACGGTAAACACTGTTTCCCCACATTCCACCATTTGAGTCAGTATAGAGACCCACCTTAAACTTAAGCGGGTTACTACGATTCAGTGGCACGCCATCATAATTCCAAGTGATAGTTTTTTGGGTTTGTTGATTGATCCATTGTGGCTGATTATTTTGGATTGCAACCGAAGAAATAGCTGGATCTTCTTCGCTAGCAGAATCTTTTAACGTAAATAATCCACTTACTGAATCCGTCAAGGTCTTTCCTTGCTCATCCTTAACAACATAACCAATTACATAATCATCGCCATTTGGTGCTTCTAGGTATTGTCCACCATTGGAGTAATAACTCCCTGGTCGCCAGAAAAATACAACTGGGTGCCAATTATTATTGGTTGTATTAGTTATTCTAATAGGTGATTGTTTTAGTTTACCAAGTTGTACACCATCTTCACCTCCCTTAATTAGATATAGATCGACTAACACTTTCTGATTTTTAGTTAATCCCCTAATTGTTGCTTGAACGCCAAACACATTAGCCGGACTATCTGGTCGACGAATAATCACCGTCCCAGATTTTGGCGTTGCATTATCAATCGTAATTACGGGGTTTGGATTTTCTTCATCCTCTCCCACCCTCACATTAATCCCCGCCTCGGCGGTAGCCCCTGAGCTATTTTTAACCATGACTATTATCTTATAAACCCCCGCTTGAGAGTAAGTATGGGTAAAGGTCGCAGTCTGGACAAAATCAACTGGGTTTATAAATTGGGCACAAACCTTGCCGGTTGGGCAAATTCCTTCATCTCCCCAGTTTACAGCATAAGACAAAATCTCATCGTCATCGTCGGTGGCTTTGATTTTCCACGTGCCTTTTTTACCAACATCTATTGATGTTGGGCCACTAATACCTTTTATAACTGGAGCTTCTGTTTCAGTTGTCTGTCCACAATCAGCCGGAATCAATCGGGCATTGATATGGGCACGGGTGATCGGGCCCAGGTAGCCGCTCGCTGGAACAATACCACTAGCGACCTGATAGCGGGCTAGAGCTTGCCGCAAAGCCGGTGACCAATGGCCTGTTTCTACACTCTGGTCGATATAACCAATCCTTATTAAATATCGTTGTAAAATAACGACCTGCTCGGTATCAGCCGCATCAAGTGGACCAGTTGTAACTATATCCCTGGTTAATCTGCACACAATCGATTGAGTACTAGAACTATCCTGATTGTTAAGTTGGGCTTGAAGATCTGCCACCTGCTTTAACAGAGCCTCAATTTGGGCCTGAAGTGCCTCCATACTAACCGCTTGTACCTTACCGGGCAAAACCAAAACAGGCGTTAGAACCAACGCCACCATCATCATCGATATGATTATTTTTTTCATAATTAAAATAAACTAAAAAAATTAAATAAAACTAAGATTAATCTAAACTGCAGTATAAAAGAAAAATAAGGCGATGCATAGATATAACAGGTTTGCTCGCGGGATAAGTAAATAAATAAGAAAATCCCACGGTCCGCCCTCTTGGATTTGAACCAAGGACCCCAGAGGTATAAGCTCTGTGCTCTAACCAACTGAGCTAAGGGCGGACCCTAGGATTTTCAAAGATATTTATTTACTCACCCCCTCACTGCCTGCTACAAGCTCTGTGCTCCCCGCCTGCCGGTGGGCAGGTAACCAACTGCCTAGCCCGGTCGGCCTAGGGAGCTAAGGGCGGAAACACATTGATACTATAAGAGAAAGTGGGCCGAGTTACAAGACAAGCGAATCTGCAATTGTATACTCTCCCACTTTTGTACGCTTAATTTTGTAAGCCAGCGCTGGCACACGTAAGACCCGACCTAGTTCTTCGGCCAAGACCCGCATATAAGTACCAGATGAAGCCGAGATTGTGAGTTTAATAACTGAAAAAGTTTGGTTACTATTGGCTAAATACTTTTGCCAACAGTCGGTGATTTTCGCTTGGCGAAAATCACCGTTTATCTCCCCTACTCTTTTTTCAATACCAACCAGTAAATCGTAGGCTAAAATTTTGGTTAGATCACCAACTTCAACCGTGTAAACTTCTACTTCTTTGGCAAATTCTTTACCATCGATGCCGGGCGCCGAGTAGCGCGGGGCAGTTTGCAATTGTCGGCCCACCAGGCGGGCGCTAGCTGTTTTTATTTCTTCAATATTCAAGTCCGCCGGCCCAAGCTCGGTCACCAACCCCAGAACATCACCAGTATCGGTACCTGCTCCAAACAAAACCTCGACTTCATAGGTTTTAGACAAATTCAAAAACTCATCTTTCCGCCCGATATCCTCCCCGCTTAAAATGAGCATCACCCCTTCCGCCAGCGGGTCTAGCCGCCCCGCATAAGTCATTTTTTCCCTAAGCGCCGTGGCGGCGCCGGCTAAAGCTATTAATGGCTCGCCCGGCGCTTTGGCGCTTAGGGGCGAGCCGTCATCGACGGCTTTAGTCGCTATTAATTCCGGTTTTATTACCCGCAACTTTTCCAGCGCCTCAAGCGGAGTGAGCCCGGCAGTTTTGTAAATATTGAAGATGCCCATAAATTATAAGCGAAACCCCGCAAGTAGTTTTAAAAACTACTTGCGGGGTGGAGCAAAATTATTTTCCAACTAGCACCTCCTCCGCGATCCGTTTGTCCACCTTGGGTTCAATACCGCTCGCCTTTAGTAAAACCTCAAATTCGGCTCGCTCTAGGGTCTCGGTGCGCATCAGCTCTTTAGACAAAGTGTCGAGGGCCATACGGTGAGTAGTCAAAACTTCACGGGCACGCTCTAAAGCTTTTTTCATAATTATCGATACTTCTTCATCTATTACTGCCCAGGTGGCTTCGGAAGCATTCTTTTCTGATAAAGCCATCTCGCCAATATGGGACACGGTGCTGGTGCCAAAGTCGATTGGACCAACTTTGTCACTCATACCATAGCGAGTCACCATGGCCCGAGCGAGCGAAGTCGCCACCTGAATATCATTCGACGCGCCAGTGGTAATATCACCAAAAATCATTTCCTCAACCGCATAGCCACCCAAAGAAACGGCAATATCATCGAGAAATTCATTTTTTGAATTAAGTTTTTTGTCTTCAATCGGCAGCTTCAAAGTATAACCAGCAGCATGCCCCCGAGAAATAATTGACACTTTATGCACCGGATCAGCATGAGGCAAAACCGAGGAAATAAGTGCATGACCAATTTCATGATAGGCCGTTATTTCTTTTTCTTTCTCTGACAAAATATGACTCTTTCGCTCGGGCCCCAGCATCACCTTTTCGACACTACGGATTAAGTCATACTGAGCAATAGTTTTGCGGTCCTCGCGGGCCGCCAAGATAGCGGCTTCGTTCATCAGGTTGGCCAAATCAGCCCCCGAAAAACCAGGGGTACGTTGGGCAATGACTCGCATATTTACATCTTCGGCCAACGGCTTTTTGGTGGCATGGATTTTCAAGATGGCCTCTCGATCATTGATATCTGGGGCATCGAGCAAGACGCGTCGGTCAAAACGCCCCGGGCGAAGCAGTGCTTTGTCTAGAACATCGGGCCGGTTGGTAGCCGCCATCACAATAAGTTTTTCATTAGGTTCAAAACCATCCATCTCAACCAAAATTTGGTTCAGAGTTTGTTCCCGTTCATCATTGCCACCACCCATCCCCGACCCGCGGTGGCGGCCAATCGCATCTATTTCATCAATAAAAATAATGGCCGGCGCGGCATTTTTGGCAAGTTTAAACAAATCTCGTACTCGTGATGCCCCTACCCCCACAAACATCTCCACAAATTCCGACCCCGAAAGATAAAAAAATGGCACATGGGCTTCGCCGGCCACCGCCCGCGCGAGCAAAGTTTTACCTGTACCTGGTGCACCCATCAAGAGTACCCCTTTAGGGATTCGGGCTCCGATGTCTAAAAACTTTTTTGGATTTTTCAAAAAATCAACAATTTCTAAAAGTTCCTCTTTGGCTTCGCGGTTGCCCGCTACATCTTTAAACAAAACTTTTTGATTATTATCATTGGGATCAATAATCCGCGCTCGCGACTGGCCAAAAGTAAAAGCTTGCATCGACGCCCCCTTCATCTGGCGCGAGATCATCCATAAAAACAAAACCAAGAATAAAACGGGAATTAAAAATGGCAACAAAGTGAGGGTCCAATAACCCCAACCGGTATTGTTACCAATCTCGATTTTTACCGCCGAGATTTTGTCACTTTTTACCCCATAATCAAGCAAGGCTGAAGACAGCGAACTCTCGCTCTCTTTTTTTGATTTGACGATTGTCTTGTCTTTCAAGGCAACATCTAGCTTGTCACCAATAACGGTCACACTTTCTACCTCGCCAACCTCGATTTTGTTAGCTAGTTCAGAAAACGGGATCTCGACAGACTTTTCTCTCTTTTCTACCAAAGCAGAATATCCCATCACCAAAATCACTAAAACAAATAGCGCCAAGACGATTTGGCTTGCAAACTGGCCCGAGGCACCCCACCGTAGCCGATTTTTGCCCTCTTTTTTGGGTTTTTGGCTCTTGTTCTTCATAAAGCTCGTTTATTATAACCAAAGTAACACAAAAGCCAAGCCATAGAAACAAGGGCTTGGCTTTACTAAAAAACGGTAAATTATTGTAGCTCAGGCACAGTTGAGGTCGGCACATCTCCCGTCGGGGTATAATCATTGTCTACTAGTTCATCGGTCGTAGTAGAAAATCCTTCGGGGCCGACATAATCATCGTGGAACAATTTGTTATCGCTGGCTACCTGCGGTAAGCCGAGACTAAAAACAATAATCGCTACAAACACCGCTATCACCACCCCGATCACCACCCCGGCACTATAATCCCCGTCTCCTAAAAATTTAGTTTCCATAATCCCTAAAAATTATTATATAAATCTACCCCAAAGGATAGCATATTGCTGTAAAAAAATAAGAGGTAGCAGGCTTGGGGGCCTACTACCTCCGCGGAAGGAGAAACGACAGCGATGAGCAGTCGTCTATAGCATATTCACATATATTAAATAATAAGTCAAGCCTGGGCCTCGGTTACTATCCCTCGATACAAATCTTGGTTTTCAAACTAGCCTCGGCTAAAATCTGGACCAAATCATCATAAAGAAAAGCCACGCACCCCGCTGTCGGCAAAAAGTCTGGTCGCGCTAGGTGGAGAAATATTGCGCTACCCCGACCAGGTACAACCGGATTATTGTTATAGTCCAGAACAACCAATAAGTCATAAATATGATCATCGCGCCACAAGTTTTCATGGTCACCATCATGGGGCAACAAAACCCTAGTATTATAATCTGCACAAGTAGACATGGTGCACCAACCCATATTTTGCTCAATCGCCCTAGTAGGCAAACCTGTTTTGGGTATAGATAACCGATCAGCCCGATAATAAACTTCCTTTAGAGAAAAACATCCGGCGGGAGTAGACATATCTCCCTCCGCCCGATTGGTAGACAAACCATTTTGGCCAACAGTTACCGGATATTCTTTACCCAAAAAACAGACAAAATATTGGCCACCCCTTTTTTTAACAAATATATTATCAACCATTTTTAGCCCGCCAAGGGACACCTAGTTTTGGCAATAACCAATAGTCTATCCCCCAATACCCCGCCACCCGCCAAGCGAGCATCAACAAAATACTAAGGGTAAATAAAATTGGGTTCACGCTCAGCGCCCCAGCCAACATAAAATTTATATTCATAAACAAACCCAGAAATGCCGACAACCCTGTAAATAAACCAACAAGTAGCGCCGCCCCCACCAATATTTCACCCCACACTACAAAATTAGACCAAGCCGCAACCTGTGGCAGAACCATGTTTTGAAGAAAATCCGCATACCAACCGGCCACATCGGGATGTTCGCCAGCAGTTTTGGCCAAAGCCCCTTTTATAAACCCCGCGAGGGCGGTACCCGCTTCGTCACCCGCCCACTTGGGATTTATTACTTTGCCCAACCCAGCCACGAGCCAAGTGGAACCAATATACAGTCGCACCGCTAACCACAGTGGGGCCATAACCGTATTAGAAAATAAAAATCGCGACAGGGGCGATTCGGCAATAGAAATATATTTTGACATAAATATATTCTAACAAGATAAATATTTTTACCAAAGAAAAAGCCGGGGCAAATGTGGGGAGACACATTTGCCCCGGACAACTTGGGGTTGAGGAGCGGTTCTAAAAAAATCATTTCCACATAACTCTACCCTCCGCTTCCGCACCACACCGTCAGTATCACATACTGACGATTGCTAGGATATATTCAATACCTCTCCCAAGAGAAAAGCAAGCCCAATACCCAACTAGGACGATTCGTTGTAATATATCTCTATGGACGGGATAAAGAACAAAAAAGCTTTTTTTGATTACGAAATTACCGAAAAATACACCGCCGGTGTAGAGCTTTTGGGGTACGAGGTAAAATCGGTTAAAAATGGCCACGGCTCACTCGAGGGTGCCTATGTTATTATCCGAGGAAACGAAGCGTTTTTAACCGGGGCCACTATCCCCCCCTATCAGCCAGGTAACACCCCCGAGGGCTATGACCCGTTGCGCGTCCGTCGCCTGTTGTTGCAGAAAAAAGAGCTGAAAGAGTTGGCCAAAGCCGGCCAAACTGCTGGCTTGACAATAGTGCCACTATCGATGTATAATAAGGGTAGATATGTAAAAGTAGATATTGCCATTGGGCGCGGTAAGAAAAAATTCGACAAGCGCGAAAGTATCAAAAAACGCGAAACCGATATCGATATCCGTCGTACTTTGAAAACTAAAAAATAAGCCCGGTCATTCGGTCTGATTTTTGAAATTGATTTAAAAAATCAGAGGGGATGATCGGCCTAGACAGTAGACGCTGTTTAGCTGTGCGTTCCGAGGATGTTTGTTGCCTCGTAAATCACGCAAACAAAACACAAGTGCAAAAAACAGCACAGGTGCGGTGGCTTCACCGTACTTCACTCCGGCTTTCGCTTTAGCGTAATGGCCGGTGCTTCCCTACTTTCTGCCTGACTAAGTAGACGAAGTATCATAACCGTCAGACTGGAGTAACTTACCGCTTCGTTTGTTACTTGAGACATAGAAGCTTGGGTGATATGAGATTTTGTTCGCTTTATACTCATACCACCGACCAACTTTAAGCGCTCTATGAACGTAGATACACCTAAGCTTCCCTATTGCACGGCGGTTCGATTCCGCCCATCTCCACCAAATTTGACACAAAAATCCAGGAATATTTTCCTGGATTTTTGTTTTGCTCAAATTTAGATGGAGATGGAGCAAGCAAACTGCTTTGCTTGCGTGCGGAATCGAAGCCCGGAGGCATGTTTTGTCACCAGACAAAACAGACGAGGGCGGGCCCTGGGACCGAGGAGCTCGACGGAGCGACGAGAGTCTGGGGCGATTCCTCCTTTTGGGTTTCCCAGGTGTGAGATAGCGAAGCGTCCGCCCATCTCCACCATACGAAGCTCTGCTTTCGTTCTAGTTCTGCCCTAAATAAATAGGTTTTCTACTATTTGACATAAAGTATAAGTCATGATACTATAAGCGTAGGTAGAACTCACTTTCACCCAAGAAGGAGGTTGAAAATGGCCGAAAATCGAATTGTTACTGCCGATGAGGACTTTCCAATCCAGCCGCATGATATTAATGCCTCAGGTCATATGTTCGAGGCCTTCGACAATATGGAAACCGAGATTTCCGCAGGATGGATCATTCGTTTCCTGCAGTCTCGCGACCAGGGCTGGAACCCTTTCACCCATGAGGAGATCAACAACCTTTACTCCCGAACATTCCAACATGGATTCAGGTTCAATCGGCTCGTAGAAGCTGAGATGGTTCCGCCAAGTCTCGCCAGGGCCTTTGCTGGCCACCATGACCCTCTCGTGCCGAAAGGCGGCGGATGGATTATCAAAGGTGATGACGACAAGTACTACGTTACTGTTGATTTCATCACCCGTTGCTTCAAATCGTGTCCGGCTTCACCCTCCGCTGTCAGAGGATGAGCTAAAGCCGAAGCCGACTAAGGCAATCGTCCACTTACCCCGCCCCGACCGAAGAGCCCCTTCTTCTGGTCGGGGCTTTTCTTTTGTCTAAAATTCCTCTCGCTCAACTCTCGGTATTTTGTGTAAATGCTGGCTGACCCTATTTACCTTGCCAATTAAACACTAAGGAGTAATATACCGCCTAGAGCTGTTCCCTATCAGGAGCAGACATTACGGTGCTTAGCACCAGAAAGTCGAGGTCTATTATGGCGGCAAAATTAAGTATGAATTTTGGGGATGATCACAATAAGATCCCCATCGACAAGTCGTCCAAATTTTTTCAAGGCTGTGTTGACGCTTTTAAAGACTTAGGGCTGGAAAAGCCCCGATTCAGAAAGCTGGTCGACCTGGTTGAAGTCGTTCGAATCTACCCAAACCAAGGGGGAATATCGAGCGGACAAATCGTCATCGACGTCATCGTAGGGTGGCACGGCGATAAGAAAAGCGAAAGCTTCATTGTGCACCTGGACAGTGAAGACATCCGAAAAACGGTAAGTGCAGGTATCGTCCAGCTTACGAAAAAGTTGGCCTCAAGGATTGAAATGGAACTTCAGGAACAGATGGAGGAATTCTCCACGAGACTAACTTGATCGTCCCCGCCCCGACCAAAGAGCCCCGCTCTTTCGAGTCGGGGCTTTTCTTTTTCTTTTTTATATCCTTAAAATATTTGGTCGGTTATAATACTACCAATGAAAAAATATATTGCCCTCGTCTTAGTCCTATTAGTTATCATAATTTCAATTTTCTTTTTCTTCCCCACCCATCTCGTCGCCAAAATATTAAACCAAACCGCCAGTGTCTTTTTTATTGACAGCATCACTTCCAAAGACTTACGCGAAAAATACGACAATAAAAAGCCAATCAAAATTTTAGTTGTACCAGGTCATGACCAAACATCTTATGGCACGATTGACGGTAATGTCCGCGAACTCGACCTAAACCTAGAGCTGGGGCGCTACTTGGCAGAACGTTTAAAAAGAAACGACAAATTTGAAGTGATCCTCGCTCAAACCGAAGATGGTTTTCGGCCCGAGTTAGCCGAATATTTTGAACAAGAAAAAGGTTTGATTTGGCAATTTAAAGAACAAAAAGCAGCGATTATGGACGCCCTTATTGGCGAAGGAAAAATAAATCGCAAGGTGGTAGTGGACCATATCTCCGCCTCCAATGACACGGCTTTGAAGCTATATGGTCTAAACCATTGGGCCAATGAAAACAAAATTGACTTAGTCATTCATATCCACTTCAACGACTACCCTGGGCGCCGACAAGATAGTATTCCTAAATATGCCGGCTATGCCCTATATCTACCAGAGCAGCAATACTCCAACTCGAAGGCCAGCTGGGATATTGGGCGTGATATTGCCAAAAGCTTGGCGACCGAATTTGCCCCCAGCAACCACCCACAAGAAAGCGCCGTTTTAATCCCCGACCAAGAACTAATTGCTATCGGCTCTTTTAACACCCTCGACGGCGCCTCAGTCCTAGTCGAATATGGCTATATTTACGAACCGACCTATGCCCCTGCCACCCCGGCTGTCCGGAGCGAAAATTTAAAGCGCCTCGCCGCCCTCACCGCCTATGGGGTAACGAACTTTTTTAGGGACTAACCAAGCACCAATGGCTCAGCTGGTGCTCGGTTGACCGAGCACCACTTCAGACGGCTAGAGATATGCCTGTAAAAAAGTGGTCGAGCCGCCATACTTTAGTGGTATCCTAAACTAGGTGTTCTGAAGTGGTGCTCCGGTTGACTTTCTCCGCATTTTCCTTTACTATTACCCCCGTAACGGTCACCAGGACCGGTATTAATTTAAACCGATTTTTGACTAAATTCGTTCGACTAAATCACCAAATCACCGCCACTGAACTCCGCGTTATCGACGAGGAGGGGCAGGCGCTTGGTGTTATTTCTAAAGCCGAAGCCCTAAAGCAAGCCGAGGAGGCGGGGCTCGACCTAATAGAGATATCACCCAATGCCAACCCCCCCGTGGCCAAGATTATGGACTATGGCAAATGGCAATACGAAGAAAATCGTAAAGCCAAAGCCGCCAAGGCCGGCTCCAAAGCCACCGAGACCAAGTCCCTACAGGTAAAGATTGGGACTGGTGATCACGATTTAGAATTAAAGGCCAGAAAAGCTGGCGAGTGGTTGTCCGAAGGTCACCGCGTAAAAATCGAGTTGTTCGTCTCGGGCCGGGCCAAGTACTTTGACCCCAAGTTTCTCGAAGAACGTCTAGATCGGATTCTCCGCCTAATTCCTGAAGACTACAAAGTGGCTGAGCCGGTAAAAAAAGGACCCAAAGGTCCATATCTGGTAGTAGAAAGGAACAAGGTGGCGAAAAAAGTTGAGGACAATCAACCAAGCACCAATGACTCAGCTGGTGCTCGGTGAAGATTTGAAACTCGCTTCGCTCATAACAAATCAAACATGAAAACCAATAAATCATATTCCAAGAGAATAAAACTGACTAAAACCGGCAAGCTGGTAGCCAGAAAACCTGGCAAGAACCATTTCAATGCCAAGGAAAGCCGGTCATCCCAACTAGCCGGCAAACGTAGCCAGACTATTAATGTGGTTGCCAAGACATCCAGCCGGATGTTCCCTGGTCGCAAGACGAGTAATTAATATTTAAAGATACTAATATGCCTAGAGTTAAAGGAGGAAAAACAACGCTTAAACGACGCAAAAATCTGCTAGCCCGAGTCAAAGGGTTTCGTTTTGGACGCGGTACCAAAAAACGCGAAGCCAAGACCGCCTTCCTCCATGCTGGCGCCCACGCCTTTGCCCACCGCAAAGACAAGAAGAACGACTTCCGTCGCCTATTTAATATCAAGATTGGGGCCGCCGCCAAAGCCCTAGGTGTTTCCTACAGCAAGCTTATCAACCTCCTAAAGGTAAAAAATGTTGAGCTAGACCGCAAAATATTAGCCGACCTCGCCGAGAACAACCCAGAAACATTTAAGCAAGTTGTAGAGTTTGTAAAATAGAGAACAATAATACCCCCCGTCTGCCGAAGGCAGACGGGGGGTATTATTATAATTCAATCTCAATCTTCTCCTGTGGTCCTGGGGCAACCGCATCCACCCCGAGATAGTCCCGCAAACGCTGGACCAGAAACAAGGAAGATTTCGTCTCCCCCATGGTAACAAATACCTTTTTGACAGTGTCGGCCGTATCTTCAACAAATTCTACCAAGTGATCAGAGTCTTTGTGACCAGAATATCCTGTTACAGTGGCAATTTTGGCCCGTACGGGCACATTTTCGCCCATTATCCGAACATGCTTTGCCCCATCTTGGATAATCCGTCCTAGGGTGCCTACCGCTTGGTACCCCGCTAGTAGCAAGGTGCTGTTCGGGTCTGGCAAGTTGGCCTTTTCATGGTGTAAAATCCGACCGCCATTGGACATACCGCTACCAGCTATTACGATCTTTCTTTTCCCAAAATGAGTGATGGCCTTGGACTGTTCGGTGGTCTTGGTAAATTGTAATTGAGGAAATTTGAATATAGTACCATCGTCACTCTGGCGGACAATCTGCGCTACATCTTTTTTGAAATATTTATCATATTTTTTATAAACTTCGGTCACCTCGATCGCCAGCGGCGAATCAACAAATACTGGTACGATTGGTATCTCCGAATTTTCCATCATATTCTCAATTTCAAACAAAAGTTCTTGGGTCCGTTCCACCGAGAAAGCGGGAATCATCAGGGTGCCCCCAGCGTTCATCGTGTCTTTTATAATCCCCTTCATTATTTCAGTCCTTTCTTCTTTTCTCTCATGGTTACGGTCACCATAAACCGATTCCATCAGCAAGTAGT
>JAUPVZ010000032.1 GCA_030916795.1 Patescibacteria group bacterium | reverse complement strand
ATCAAATCTTTGAGGTGGTTGGAGGCATAAGTGACAAACAAAACTTGGGCATCGAGACGGTTGCCCTTTAGACCTTCTGGCCGGCCGGCCACCCGTTTGCCGTCAAGTTTAAAGGCAATCGGCACCCGGTGGATGATTGATTTGTTGGCGGTGTCTGGTAGGCCACCTTCGCTGGCTTCAATAGCGCGGTTGATATCATTGGTATTGATCTCCGAATCAGCCCGTGAGACGATCACCCCACCTTCGATGATTTTGGATTCGAGGGTGGCCCCACTAATTCCCAAGACAACAGATTTTATTTTAAAACCGACCACTCGTTCGGCTTCTAGGACCGCTTCTTTAATACTCTCGGCGACGTCGTCAAATTGTAAAACATAGCCGCGGCGCAGACCGCGTGAATTTTTCTTGACCAAAGCGAGAACCTGGGGGACTTGACTGCCATTTTTGTATTCACATACAACAAGGCGTATGCTGGCGGTTCCAATATCAAGTCCGGTGACGATGTTTCTGGTCATTTAAAATGAAGTGACGCATATAGCTGCGTTCTTTCTCCTCCATTCTACTACCATGAGAGTATCCTTTCAAATGAAGTAAACCGTGGATAAAGAGAAAACCACAATGTTCAAGCGGAGAATGGCCAAATTTTTTACTTTCGCGTTTTGTTTGGAGAAGGTTAATAAAAATTTCGCCACTATTTTTGGCGAGAGGAAAAGATAAAACATTAGGAATATATTTTTTACCGCGGTGGTTTATATTTAAGGTGCGGGCTCGGGTGTCACCAACAAAAACTAAAGATAAATCATATTTAGGACCAACAATTTCGTCCGCAATGGCCTGAAAAGGCAGACGCGGTTGCGGCTGCCTTGTAAGATTAGCGTTGGAAAACATCTTTAATTTTTCCTTCTTTGCGAAGCTCTTGGATATTCTTGAACTTGGCAATTTTTTTCAGTTTGTCTTGTTTTTTCTTGAGCGCCGACTTGGTGCGAGTCGAGTAGCGGATAGCACGGGATAGCTGGAGGTGGCCAACAGTTTTGACACGTTTAGAAAACCTCCGCAGGAGGCTGGCGTTTGATTCACTGCCAGATTTTTCGACTTGGACAACGATTTTCATATGTGGTATGGAGTTTAGCACAGAGGCGATAAAGTCGCAACCCTTATTTTATTTTCTTTAAATAATCGGCCAATTTGTCGATTTTGATAGTATCTTGAGAGCGGGAATCCATATCGCGGACTATCACTGTGCCCTCTAGGGCCTCCTTTTGGCCTAGAATAAGGGCATATTGGACACCCAATTTTTCGGCGGTGCCAAGCTGGGCGGATAGAGAATCCTTGGTTAGAGATTGGGCGACCGGGATCCGGGCTTTGCGCAAGATTTCGATAATCTCAAAACTACGCAATTTGGCATCAAAAGATAGTTGGATAAAAAACATTTTTGGTTTTTTAACAATTCTGGGTGTGGGTTTGTTGTAGTCGGCGAGTTCTATGATACGGTCCACTCCAATAGCGGCCCCCATACCAGCAACATCTTTTTTGCCGGACAAAATTTTGCCCAAGTAGTCGTAGCGACCACCACCGGCAACTGATAGTGGTTCTGGGTCGGTGGCCGTTGGTTCGGGGACAATCTCAAATACGGTGTGGGAATAATAGTCTAGACCACGAACCAGAGTACTGGAGATAGTATAATTTATCCCCATAGATCCTAGATATTCCAAAACTTCTTTGAAATGAGTTTTACTTTCGGGAGATAAAGAGGCGATAGTCTCTGGAGCCTCGGCTTTGATCGGGGCACATTTTGGATTTTTACAATCAAGAACACGGAGGGGATTTATTTTTAGGCGTTCACGACAGTCGGCACAAATAGTTTTGGCGTGTTTTTTGTAATACGAGGTTAGTTCTCGTTTGTAGGCAGATTGGGATTCTTTGTCACCAATACTGTTGATAATAACCGAGTGATTTTTGATACCGACTTCGGACAAAATAAGTGAAATCATTTTTATCACCGTGGCATCGGCAATACTTTTTTTAGAACCGATCATCTCGATACCAAACTGGCGCAGCTCGCGGTAACGGCCACGTTGGGGGTTGTCATGACGAAAAAATGGCCCGTGGTAGTACAACATTACTGGTTGGGGTTGCGATTGCATCCCGTGTTCAAAATAGGAACGCATTACCGCGGCGGTTCCCTCGGGACGAAGCGCTAGCCGGTCACCCCCGCGAGTCTTGAGGGTGTACATTTCTTTGTCGACAATGTCGGTACCATCGCCTACGCCTCGCGCAAAAAGAGATTCTTTCTCAAGAATCGGTGTTTCAATTGGGGTAAAGCCATAATACATCGCAATCTCGGCGGCTTTTTCAAAGAAGCCTTGGTACAAAAGCATACTGTCGCCGATCAGGTCGCGCATACCTCTGGGGCTTTGGAGCTCCTCGGGCTTTTTGGTAGCAGGGGTTGGTTTTGGAGTCATTTTTATTGGTTATTATTAGTACTAAAATCGCCGGGCAAAACTTCAGCGGTCTTTATCGGGAAAAGCCGCAGGCCGACCCGCCCCTTGATAAGCTTATCCGCCACTGGTCCCCAGATTCGAGAATCAGAGCTGGAGTTGCGGTTGTCGCCCATAACAAAATATTCGTTTTCACCCAGAGTGACAGTTTCGTAAGAGTAGATCGTACCGTCGGCAATATAGGGTTCGTCTAGTTTTATATTTTTACCGTCGGCACTTTGGATATTGATCCCAGCCGAAGAGATATTTAGACTTTCACCAGGTAAACCAATAACTCTTTTGATGTAAAACTTGGAGGGATCTTTGGGGTAGCGAAAGACTACCACTTCCCCCCGTTTGGGGCTACGAAAGTGGTAAGACATCTCGTCTATGATGAGATATTCACCATTTTCAAAAGTGGGGACCATTGACACCCCGCTGACAATAAATGGTTGGGCAACATAGGCCCGGACGGGGATAACTATAATCAGAGTAATGAGAGCAAATCTTAAAATATCGAAAATCGTCTGCTTTTTATCGTCAGAGGGCATGAGAAATAATTAGAAATTCTTAATATTTCCTTATTATACTACACCAAAGGTCTAGACGCAATGACCATATTTGTAGTATAATTTGGGCAAATGGGATTGCTAAAGAAATTATTCGGAGAAAAGGACTTTGATCCAGGGGTTATTTTGGTGGTTGGCCTAGGAAACCCTGGTTTTAAATATCAAAATACTAAACATAATGCGGGGAGAGAGGCGGTGCAGCAAATACCTTTAGATGAAGTGGTCACCGATTGGGTGCTAGCTAAAAAATTTGAAGCCACACTGGCCGAGGGCAAAATTTCTGGGAAAAAAACAAGTTTGCTTTTGCCGGAAACTTTTATGAATTTGTCTGGTCGCAGTATTAGATTGTTTCTAAAATATTTGTCGGTTAAACCGCAAATTATTGTGGTTCACGATGATATTGATTTACCACTGGGGAAAATTAGATTGAGCCGCGACCGTGGGGCCGGTGGGCACAATGGGGTGTCTTCGGTTATAATCGAATTGGGACATACTAATTTTATTCGGATTAGATTGGGTGTGGGGCGGGGCGAAAATCCCACCACCGAAGATGTGTTGGGGCCGGTGGGTCCAGCCGAGACAGCAGATTTTATAAAAATGAAAAATAAAGTCGGGGAAATAGTAAAGGCGATTGCTAGAGACGGATTTGACCGGGCGATGAATCAATACAATTAGTTTCCCCACCAAAAAACCCGACCAATTTGGTCGGGTTTTTTGGTGGGGAATTTATTTCTCTTCCT
>JAUPVZ010000031.1 GCA_030916795.1 Patescibacteria group bacterium | reverse complement strand
TCCCCTGTTTCTTTGTCCACATTTACTTCAGCATTGCCGTGGTCGGCCGTGACAAAAAGCACCGCACCGGTTTTCTGGGCGGCCTCGTACACCCGCCCGAGCTGGGTGTCTACCTCTTCGAGCGCTTCCACAATGGCCGGCACATTGGCGGTATGTCCCACCATATCGGGGTTCGCAAAGTTAATAAAAATAAAGTTGGTCCCCTTGGCTATTTCTTCCACTGCTTTGTCGGCAATACTCTCCGCCCGCATTTCGGGGGCGAGATCATGGGTCGGCACATCTTTCCGGCTATCTAAAAGAATATGCGCTTCCCCTTCGTGTGGCTCATCCCGCCCGCCGTTTAGGAAATATGTCGCGTGAGGATATTTTTCAGTCTCGGCAATATGAGCTTGAGATAAGCCTGCTTTTGAAATTTCTGCCGCTAAAGTAGTCTCAATCGGTATCGGTGGAAAAACAACATGAGCTTTTAGCGTTTTCTCATATTCTGTCATGGTGGCAAGACACAAATTTAAATCGGCAAAATCTTCGGTCAAACGTTTCGTAATCTGTCGTACCCGATCGGCCCGAAAATTAAAAACAAAAACTCCATCATTTTTTTCTAGTTTATATCCTCTGCCTGTATCATCTAAAAACACCACCGGCTCCATTAACTCATCGATAATACCCTCCTTGTATAAATCTTGGACCATCTCCGACGGCTTTTTGGCTTGGCAGATATTCCCCTTACATTCGAGCATGGCTACTTCCGCCTTAGCCACTCGGTCCCAATTAGTATTGCGATCCATACCATAAAATCGACCTCCGGCGGTCGCAATATTGCCAACCCCTAAATCCTCTAGTAAGTTTTCCAATCGTTTCAAATAACCAGCGCCACTTTGAGGGGCCACATCTCTACCATCCATAAAAGCATGAATAGCAATTTTATGGATACCAGCCATTTTGGCAATTTTCAAAAATTCATATAAGTGGTCTTGATGACTATGGGCCCCACCATCCGACAACAATCCCATCACGTGAAGTGTCGAATCATGTTTTTTAATATGGTCAAAAAGATTATGAAAAGCACCACTAGTGGCAAACTCCCCATTTTTAATCGCCTTTTCAATCCGCACCAAGTCGGTATCAATAATTTTCCCCGCGCCAATCGTGGTGTGCCCAATCTCCGAGTTGCCCATCTGCCCTTCCGGCAGGCCCACGGCGAGTCCCGACGCCTCCAAAAGCGTATGTGGGTACTCGGCCCACAATTTATCAAACACCGGGGTCTTCGCGACCGCCACCGCATTGTGTTCCACCTCCTCCCGATAACCCCACCCGTCTAAAACAATCAAAACTGCTTGTTTATTAGTATTTTTATTTGTTTCCATAAGACTTTATTCTAAAGTATTTCGCATTTTCCGAGGACTTGACATATAAGTTGTATATGCTATAATATAAGAAGGTGTTCTTACAACTGCTTAGGAAAGGAGTAATGGCGATGTTCGATTATGTTGGTGATAGTGTTAAAAAACCGAAAAAACCCACCATTGGAGCTCTCCGGGAACAATACCACGAAATAGCGGGGAAACTCCCCCCTGAAACTCTCGACCACATAATGGCTCGAATCTCTCCTGTTCGACGGGTCAGACTCAATCAATTTATCCGAGGCAACAGCTTATCGGATATTGCACGTTCAGGGGGATGTTCCAGCACTAGCGTGAAATCAACAATTATCCGCGCTATCGGCAACCTGAAATACTTGGCTGAAGAAGAGCAGAGACTTTGCAGCCAAGGCCTGGCAACACCTTTGTCAGAACTTCGATTGACCCAGCGGGCACTCAAAGCTTTTGAGAAGCTCGGTCACCTCGTCGTCGGGGACCTTACTCCACAGATCCTGTCTATCGTTCGCGCCTTTGGCCTCATTGACGAGACCAAGGTCAAGATGATATCGGAGGTCCTGACAAAAAATGGTCGGAATGAATTCGAAGTCTTGACCAAGGATCCGAGCCGAAATCTATTTTGAGATGATCAGACATTCCAGCTTCGACTATCGAGCCCCCGCTTCACCGCGCGGGCTCGCTTTTTTTTATTTCAATTAAGCGAACCTCCTTCCTTTTCCAAACCTTGCGGAGGTGTAGGCCGGCAGGGTTTTGGCCTTTGGAGAATTTGTGCCAACAGGCACGAGGCCAAACGGCCCCGCTGGAGCAGAAGAAAACCACTCGCTGGAGTGGTTTTCTGTGTTTGGAAAAGGAAGTGAGGTGAGCGTCCTATTTGTTGAGCGCCCCCTTCCCAGGAAACGCCGCCTTGTTGCCCAACTCCTCCTCAATGCGAAGTAACTGGTTATACTTAGCTGTCCGTTCACTGCGACACAGCGAACCGGTTTTGATTTGGCCTGTGCCAAGACCCACCACAAAGTCCGAAATGGTCGTGTCTTCGGTTTCGCCCGAACGGTGCGAGACGACAGCGGTCATCCCCGCCTCGTGCGCCATCTTGATAGCTTCAATAGTTTCGGTCACGGTCCCAATCTGGTTAAGCTTAATCAAAATTGAATTACCCGCCTTTTGATCAATCCCCATCTGGAGTCTTTTGATATTGGTCACAAAAAGATCGTCGCCGACAATCTGCACCTTGTCACCAATTTTTTCGGTCATTAATTTGTAACCTTCCCAATCGTCTTCAGCGAGGCCGTCTTCAATCGAGACAATCGGAAACTTGGCCGTCCAAGCGGCATAAAAGTCCACCATCTCGGCCGAGGTCAAACTTTTACCTTCGGTCTTTAGTTCGTATTTACCATTTTCATACAATTCACTAGCAGCGCCATCGATAGCGATAAAAATATCTTGCCCGGCGGTGTAGCCCGCTTTTTCAATCGCTTCAATAATTATTTCAATCGCCGCCTCATTGCTTGGCAATGACGGCGCGTAGCCACCTTCGTCCCCCACTGAAGTATTTAATTTACGACTGGCCAAGATTTTCTTCAAAGCATGGAAAACTTCGGCGCCATAACGAAGAGCCTCGCGGAAACTCGGGGCACCCAAAGGCATAATCATAAACTCCTGCAAGTCGGTCGAGTTTTCGGCGTGCTTGCCCCCGTTTAAAATATTCATCATCGGCACCGGTAGAAGCAACTTGGTCGTGCCAGAAATATCAGCAAAGTATTGGTACAACGGTTTCTTCTCAGATTTGGCGGTAGCGTGGGCAAAAGCCAAGGACACCCCGAGAATGGCATTGGCCCCCAACCGGCCCTTGTTTTCAGTCCCATCAAGCGCAATCATGGCCCGATCAAGTGACTCCTGATTATATTCATTGCCAACCAAGGTTTGGGCTAGTTCATGGTTTACATTGGCGACCGCCTGCTCGACTCCTTTACCACCGTAACGCTTTTCGGCGTCGCGTAGCTCTACCGCCTCGTGGCTACCGGTCGAAGCCCCCGAAGGTACAGCGGCCCGCCCAAACGAGCCGTCACTTAAAGTAACATCAACTTCCACCGTTGGGTTGCCCCGAGAGTCTAATATTTCCCGCGCTTTAATGGAACTAATTGTTGCCATTGTTATAAAAATTAACTAATTAAGTTACTACTTTATCATTTTAGACATCTCTTCAGCAACTGGCACTTTTCCACTATAAAAAGTAATGGGCCTTGCATTATGCAAAGCCCAAGACACGTTCCCTGTTTATTTGACGGGATATACCCTCTTCCCGCCCACACGCACCTCCACCACATCATCGGCCAGCATCACCACCGATACCCCATAGGTGGTGAAAACGATATTGCCATCATTAATGACAACTGTAACTCGCGGGTCAGGAAAAAGATACCTGACCCCCGCCTCGCATTTAACCCCAGCCGGGAAATCTGGTGGGGATATACCACAGCGGAGAACAGCCACAGCTGGTGGCTCGCTTGAAATTGGCATCGTTTCTTCCTCCTCTTTTGCCACGGTGTGGCATTTTCTATCTACATTTCTCGCACTCAGGGAGAAATATGTCAAATAAATCAGTCAAAAAACTCGACCAAATATTTATCCAATTCCCGTTGGTCTAAATCATAAAAGTTTTTACCCGACTTGTGTAAATCCCGTGCCAAATCTTTGCCCACAAAGCGCCAATGCCATGGTTCATATTGGTAATAAGTATTACCCTTGGGGTAGGACATTATAAATCCATATTTATATCCATTTTCCGCCAACCACTTATATGCTTTGGTTTGCTCAAAACCAGTAAAGATAGCTGATATTTCGCTGGTGGTAAAATCTATTGTTGTACCAAGCTGATGTTCCGAATACCCTTGGTCAGCCGAAAACTGGTTGGCCGTGCCAGCCCCATAGGTAACAGCATAGCTATTTTTAAGCGATGATTGTGCACCAAAAGACCGGTAAGCCGACACAAGCTTTATATCTACTCCGTCATCTTTAGCATCGTCTACCATGTCTAACAGCCGGTCTTTTATTTCGGCATGGATAGACAATTTTTTATTCTGGTCATAAAGATAATTTTCAGGAATATCGGCCAATTCACTGGGAATATAATTTTCATTTAAGAAAATCACCTTGGAATATTTTTGCAACAATTCTGGGTCGGTCTGGCTCCACTTTTCCAAGGTTCCCACCGTGTCGGTAATATCTTCAATCTGCTCCTCAAATTCATTGTTTTTGTTTTTTTCCTTGTGCAAATCTTGGCTTAGATCGGCATTTTCATTGTGAAGCTTTGTCAGTTCATCATTTCTTAATTTCAAAGCGAGCGTAGTCGAAGCCAAATCAGAATTTACCACCGCTGTCCCAGCCCACAGCCAATACACCACCCCACCTAGGGTCAAAACACCAGCCAAAAGAACGACCGCCACCCAAAACCAAGCTTCACTGTTTTTAAATGACATAGGAATAAAATATTTCTAATTGAGATATTCTAACACAAAACCCCCCAGAGCGCCTGCGGCGCTCTGGGGGGTTTTACCCTCTCCTAAATCAACCCAAACCCAACCGCCACCAAATACCCACCCAATACAATAGACACCAAACCGCCACCGATATACCACTTTTTGGTATTGAAACGGCGAACCAGTTTATAAACTATGCGATATGGCAATACTAGGTAAGCGATGGCCTCGATTAACATCAGCCACCCTACCAAGGTCACAATGACAATTGGGTCATAGGCCCAAATATTGTGGACTAAAACCAAACCAATACCAGCCAAAAGCTCTAGAATGCCAACCAAATAGATAATCGCTTTGTTGCTCATCATCTCGGCCACCGCCGCCATCATCATCTTGCGACGAGTGACACAGATTAGACCGATCAGTATCAAATAAATACCAATGGCCTGTGAAAGAAAAATCGATAATTCCATGAAATTATTATAACTATTAATTTGTATAATTATATAATAGATTTTTCTGTAAATGAAAAAACTTTTCCACTACTTGGGCCAGTCTGTATTATTTAAAATTTTTTAGCTATACTGCCACTATGTTAAAACAAAATACTCTTATTTTATTATTTGTCATATCTATCAATCTACTTTGGGCCCAGCAAAGTTTAGCTAGTTCGGCCGACCTAAAAGTTGCTGGTTGGATCCCCTACTGGAGCGCCACAGCTGCCACCAAAGATGCCCGCACTAATTTGGCCAAACTTGATGCTATCTACCCATTTACCTTTACTGTTAAAAAAGATGGCACCATACACGCCATGTCGGATATGGAAAAGAGTGTCTGGACGCGCTTGTTCAAAGAGGCTCGCACCAAAAACGTCGCGGTTATACCCACTATTATGTGGAGCGATGCCACCGCCATGCAAAATATTTTATCCAATCCGACCAGCCGGGCTCAACATATTGAAAATATCATCACTTTGGTAGAAGACGGCAAATACGATGGCATCGATATCGACTATGAGGGCAAGCAGGCCCAAACCAAAGATTCATTTTCTCTATTTATTGAAGAACTAAAAAATAAGCTGAAAGACAAAACTCTAGTTTGTACTATCGAAGCCCGTACCCCGCCCGAGTCACTATATAAAACAATCCCCAACCCACTAATCTATGCCAACGACTATATTAGATTAGGCCGAGCCTGTGATGTATTCCAGATTATGGCTTATGATCAACAACGAGCAGATATTGTCTTAAATGAGACCAAAAAAGGTACCCCTTATGCCCCCACGGCCGATGTCGATTGGGCCCGCAAAGTTGTTGTTCTAGCTCTACAAACAGTCCCTAAGGAAAAAATAATGTTGGGTATCCCCACTTACGGTGCCGAACACGAAATAACCGTCTCGCCCAATTGGTACCGAAGTTACAAAAAGCTATGGGCGCTCAATCCAGAATATGGAGTAAAGACCGCCAAAAAATACAAGACTAAAGCAAGCACCAATTCGGCGGGCGAGCTAGCGTTTTCCTACCTGCCCAAAAATTCTGAAGTAAAATTGTCCAAGTCTATCTCTATTCCCAAAAATACGCCCAAAGGTTTAGAAGTGGCGGCGCGAGCGCTCGCTTATGCCAACCAAACCGGCGAAACTATCAAATTTAATTATGTTTCCTGGAGCGACGCTGGAGCAATTAAACAAAAAATAAATCTGGCCAAGGAATTTGATTTGCGCGGGGTGGCTATATTTAAAATTGACGGTGGAGAGGATAAGAAAATTTGGGGGCTTATTAAATAGAATCGTTGGATTGATACTATTTGACAGACCTAAATAGATACAATAATATACCCCCAGCTGTTGCGTCGTTTATGGTGGTATATCGGGCCACACCCAAAAAGGAGTTAGTTGGGGCTGGATTTACCATAACTCCAAATCTGGATAATGGTATAATCTCCTACTTTTAAACGAAAATTGTCTGCCAGAGGACAATGAGTAGCCACAAGTACGTAGAGACCAGCACTTGGCAGGTCGGGAACTGCCAACACGCAACAGATCGGCCACCTCTACAGGTGGCCTTTCTTTTTAAAATATCCATTAAATAAATTTATGAAACCTTCTAAATATAGCCCCGGCAATTTTAAACTTAAACCCAAGCGGTCTAGCGCCGGCCTGGGCTTGTTTACGGAAGATGATATTAAAAAAGGAGCTTGTATTATTGAATATGTCGGTCGCGTGATCGGCGAAAAAGAAGCCTATACTAGTCGTAGTCGTTATCTATTTGAAATCAATTCCAAAATCACTATCGACGGCCAAGCTCGCGCCAACTCCGCCCGCTATATCAACCACTCTTGCCGACCCAATTGCGAACCAGTCATCCACCAAAAAAGAATATTTATTATGGCCAAGAAAAATATCAAAGCTGGTGAAGAACTAACTTATGATTACGGCAAGGAATATTGGAATGACCGTATCAATCCCCACGGTTGCCGCTGTGAAAAATGCCAGCTTAAGAAATAGACCAATAGAAAACAGCGCGAGCCTTGGGCCCGCGCTGTTTTTATTTCTTCCCTTTTTGCTTTTTTGCTCTTTTGGCATCTAGCATTACTTTTTTCACCGCTAGTCGCTTCTTAGTCTTTTTAGACCGCGAGGTCTTATTTTTGATATCCTGAGCTGCTCTTTTCGCCATAATTATTTTTTAGATATTAATTATTACTACTCCCAAATTATAACCTATTTATATTCTATTCGACAAATGACAAGGCCTTCCCCTTTTTGCCCCCACGGCCTGTCCGGCCAATTCGGTGGACATAATCTTCATAAGTTGTCGGCAGGTCAAAGTTTATCACATGTGACACGTCGGCAATATCCAGACCTCGCGCTGCCACATCGGTGGCTACCAACACTTGGGCTTGGTTGGTTTTGAAGGCCGACAAGGCCCGTTGGCGACTGGTATGAGTTTTGTTGCCGTGGATAGATTCGGCCCTTAGACCGCGGTCAGCTAGGGTTTTAGCCAATCTTTCTACACCATGTTTAGTCCGACCGAAAACAAGTACTCGACAAAAGTCGTCTTGCTTTAATAGGTTATGCAAAACATCAATTTTGTTTTCCCCCGCTCTAATACGGACAATATCCTGATGAACATCTTTGGATGTATCCTGAGTCTTGACCGAAATTCTAACTGGGTTTTTAAGAAAATCTTGAATTAACTTTTCAATCTCGTGCGACAAAGTCGCGGAAAAGAAAAGGGTGTGACGTTCTTTTTGCATTAGCCCGATAATATAGCGCATATCATTGATAAACCCCATATCCAGCATCCGGTCGGCTTCGTCGAGCACGACGGTGGCAAAGCCAGACAGGTTTAATACTCGTCTTTCAATCAAATCTTTTAGCCGTCCTGGGGTACCAATCACAAACTGGTTGGGGTGGCGCAAATCAGCTATTTGCCGACCAATCGGCGCTCCACCCACACACACCACCGAGTGAAC